>JANPMR010000368.1:0-5407 GCA_031427055.1 Rubrivivax sp. | reverse complement strand
GATTCGATGACGCCGTGCGCCAGCGGCGACAGGCCCAGCGCCGCGTGCAGGGTGCCGGCGCGCTCGGGCAGGTCGTCGGTGTAGGGCGCGGCGCCGGCGACGTGCAGGTGCGCCGACTCGTGCGGGCGCGCCACGCCGACTGCGGCGAAGGCGGCTGATGTGGCTGATGCGGCTAATGCGGCTGTTGGGGCCGACGCGGGTGTTGCGGCAGTTGCAGCCGATAACGGCGACTGATCAACGGGCGGGTTCATGCCGTCATCTCACGCGCCCAGACGCTGACCGCCGCCTCGGGCAGCGGGTTCTCGGCGCGCGTCTCGAGCCAGAAGCGGCGCAGCAGGTTCTGCGCCACCTGCATGCGGTACGCGCCGCTGGCGCGCATGTCAGTGAGCGGCTTGAAATCGGTCGCCAACGCCACCTGCGCGACCTGCAGTGTGGCTTCGTCCCAGGGCTGGCCGAGCAGTGCGGCCTCGGCGCTTGCCGCCCGCCGCACGGTGGCGGCCATGCCGCCATAGGCCATGCGCACGGCGGTGACGTGGCCGGCGTCGAGCTCGATGGCCAGCGCCGCGCAGACGGCCGAAATGTCGCTGTCGAAGCGCTTGCTGATCTTGTAGACGCGCAGCGCGGCGCCGCCGCCGCGCGGCACGACCAGCGCCTGCACGAATTCACCCGCTTCGAGCCGGTTGACCATGTAATCGACGTAGAAGTCTTCGAGCGGCAGGCTGCGTTCGCGCGCACCGCGGCGCAGCACGATCTGCGCGCCCAGCGCGATGAGCACCGGCGCGGCGTCGCCGATGGGCGAGCCGTTGGCCACATTGCCACCCATCGTGCCGGCGCGGCGCACTGGCAGCGAGGCAAAGCGCAGCCAGACATCGCGCAGCACCGGCCATTCGGTGGCCAGAGCGCGCCAGGCGTCTTCGAGCGAGGCCGCGGCGCCGACGGTGATGGCTTGCGCGGTGACGTCGATGCGGCGCAGTTCGGCCACGTCGCCGATGAAGATCAGCTCGCCCAGATCGCGCATCTGCTTGGTGACCCAAAGCCCCATGTCGGTGCTGCCGGCCAGCACGCGTGCGCCCGGCTGGGCCTCGCGCAGCGCCGCAAAGTCGGCCAGCGTGCGCGGCGCGTGGAAGCCTGGCAGCTGAAGTGGTGGATCTGCCGCCAGCGCACGCAGCGCGGCGACGACGGGTGCCAGGTCGCGCCGCACGGCGGGCGCGTCGAACATTTGCTGCCCGGCATCCAGGATGGGCCGGTAGCCGGTGCAGCGGCAGAGATTGCCCGACAGATCGTCGGCCAGTTGCTGGCGCGTCGGCACGGTGCCAGCGGCCTGGTGGTGCTCGTAGCAGGCCCACAGTGACATCACGAAGCCCGGCGTGCAAAAGCCGCACTGCGAGCCGTGGCAGTCGACCATGGATTGCTGCACGGGATGCAGATCGCCGCCCGGCGCGGCCAGGTCTTCCACCGTGAACAGCGCCTTGCCGTCCAGCGTGGGCAGGAAGCGGATGCAGGCGTTGATGGGCGCCAGCGTCACACCGCCCTGCGCGTCGAGCTCGCCGATGACGACGGTGCAGGCGCCGCAGTCGCCCTCGGCGCAGCCCTCCTTGGTGCCGCTGCAATGGGCGTCCTCGCGCAGCCACTGCAGCAGCGTGCGCGTGGCGGGCGCGTCGCTCACCTCGACCACGGCGCCGCGGTGGAAAAATCGGATCGGTCGAAGGCTCATGGCGCTGCGTTTGCTGCTGGGTGCATGGTCGAAAGGTGGCCTGTGCTGACCATTGTTGTATACCTCAGCCCTCGGCCGACGCGGTCGCCGCACACAAGACCCTTCAGCGATGAACAGCAAACGCCGTGCCGGCAACTGACGAGACGATGCCCTGATGCTGGCCATCCGCGCCGATCTGCTCGACTTCACGGCCACGCCGTCGTGGGGCAGCCCCACGATGCATGGCGTGCGCTGGCGGCCCGACCACTGGCTGATGATCGGCGACGACGGCCGCATCGTCGGTGCGCAGCTCGAAGACCCGGGCCCCGACTGGCAGCGCCACGACCACCGCGGTCGCCTGCTCATGCCCGGCTTCATCGACACCCATGTCCACGCGCCGCAGCTCGACGTGATTGCCAGCTACGGCACCGGCTTGCTCGACTGGCTCGACACCCACACCTTCCCGGCCGAACAGCGCCATGCCGACCCAGAAGTCACCGCGGCCGCAGCGGCTGCCTTTCTTGACGCACTGCTGGCCCATGGCACGACCGCCGCAGTCGTCTTCCCCACCGTGCACAAGGCGTCGGCGGACTCGCTGTTTGCAGCCGCTTCGGCGCGTGGCATGCGCCTTGTCGCCGGCAAGATACTGATGGACCGCAACGCCCCGCCGGCGCTGTGCGACGACGTCGCCGGCGCCGAGCGCGACTGCGAAGACCTCATCGCACGCTGGCACGGCCAGGGCCGCAATGCGTACGCGGTGACGGTGCGCTTTGCCGTCACCAGCACACCGGCGCAGCTGGCGATGGCGGGCGAACTCGGTCGCCGACATGCTGGCCTGTACATGCAGACCCACGTGGCCGAAAACCGCGACGAGGTGCGCTGGGTGGCCGAGCTGTTTCCGCAGGCGCGCAGCTACCTCGACGTCTACCACCAGCACGGCCTGCTGCACGAACGCGCCATCCTGGCGCACGGCATCTGGCTCGACGCCACCGACCGCGCGCTGCTGCGCGACACCGGTGCGCAGATCGCCTTCTGCCCAACCAGCAACCTGTTTCTCGGCAGCGGCCTGTTTGACTGGCAGTCGGCGATCGACACCGGCCACCGCGTTTCGATCGCCACCGACGTCGGCGGCGGCACCAGCCTGTCCATGCTGCGCACGCTGGCCGAGGCCTACAAGGTGCAGGCCTTGCGCGGCACGCGGCTCAACGCGTGGACGGCTTTGCATGCGGCCACCTGCGGCGCGGCCGAGTCGCTGGGCCTGGCGCACGAGATCGGTCACCTCGGCGCCGGCGCGCTGGCCGATGTGGCGATCTGGGACTGGGCCGTCGGCGCCGTCGCCGAGCACCGCGACGCCATCGCCGCTGGAGCCGTGCCCGGCGTCGCTGCGCAGCCCCTGCACGCGCGCGTCTTCGCCTGGATGACACTGGGCGACGACCGCAACCTGCGCGCCAGCTACGTGGCAGGTCGGCGCCTCTACGACAGCCCACCCCGCGCCTGAGAGTCAAACGCCATGCTCAGACTTCAACTCACCGGCATCAGCAAGCAGTACCCCGCGGTGCGCGCCAACGACCGCGTGGGCCTCTCGGTCAAGCCCGGCGAGATTCACGCCGTGCTGGGCGAAAACGGCGCCGGCAAGAGCACGATGATGAAGATCATCTACGGCGCCGTGCAGCCCGACGAGGGCGAGATCCGCTGGAACGGCCAGGCCGTGAAGATTGCCAGCCCGGCGCATGCGCGCCGGCTCGGCATCAGCATGGTCTACCAGCACTTCTCGCTCTTCGACACGCTGACGGCGGCCGAGAACGTCTGGCTGGGCCTGGACGGCACGATGACGCTGCCGCAAGTGGCGCAGCGCATCGGCGAAGTGGCGCACACCTACGGGCTGGACGTGGAGGCAGCGCGCCCGGTGCACACCCTGAGCGTCGGCGAACGCCAGCGCGTGGAGATCGTGCGCGCGCTGCTGACCCAGCCGCAACTGCTGATCCTGGACGAGCCCACATCGGTGCTCACGCCGCAGGCGGTCGACAAGCTCTTCATCACCCTGCGCCGGCTGGCCGAGGGCGGCTGCAGCATCCTCTACATCAGCCACACGCTCGACGAGATCCGCGCCCTGTGCCACCACTGCACGGTGCTGCGCGGCGGCAAGGTCACGGGCGAGGTCGACCCCAGCCAGGAAAGCAACGCCAGCCTCTCGAGGCTGATGATCGGCGCCGAACCACCGCCTTTGCGCCACGAAGCGCGCAGTGCCGGCGCCGCCGTGCTGCAGGTCAAGGCGCTGAGCCTGGCGCGGCAGGATCAGTTTGGCGCCGACCTGCACGACATCGGCTTCGAGGTGCGCGCCGGCGAGATCGTCGGCATTGCTGGCGTCTCGGGCAATGGCCAGCAAGAACTGATGGCCGCGCTGTCGGGAGAAGACCCGCGCGCCGCGCCGGGCAGCATCCTGATGGGCACAGATGATGTCTCTCAGGCAGGTCCGCGAGCGCGGCGCAAGTTGGGCCTGTACTTCGTGCCCGAAGAACGATTAGGCCGCGGCGCGGTGCCGACGCTGTCGCTCTCGGAGAACACGCTGCTCACACGCACCCAGGGCGTCAGTGCGCAGGGTTGGATCACGCCGGGCCGTGTGCAGCGGCTGGCCGAGGACATCATCGCCCGCTTCAACGTGCGCGCCGGCGGCGCCGGGGCCAGCGCGCGCAGCCTGTCGGGCGGCAACCTGCAGAAGTTCATCGTCGGGCGCGAAGTCAGCGCCGGGCCCAAGCTGCTCATCGTCTCGCAGCCCACCTGGGGCGTGGATGTGGGCGCCGCGGCGCAGATCCGCGGCGAGCTGCTCAAGCTGCGCCTTGAGGGCTGCGCGCTGCTGGTGGTGAGCGAGGAGCTCGACGAGCTGTTCGAGATCAGCGACCGCCTGCTCGTCATCGCCAAGGGCCGGCTGTCGCCCAGCGTGCCGGTGGCGCAGGCCACGGTGCCGCAGATCGGCGAGTGGATGTCGGGGCTGTGGCAGCCGGTGCCGCAGACAAGCCCGCAGACGGTGGAGGCCTGAACATGCTGCGCCTCGAATCCCGACCCCAACCGTCCAAGCTGATGTCGCTGGCCAGCCCGCTGCTGGCGCTGGCCATCACGGTGCTGATCGGCGTGCTGCTCTTTGCGTTGCTGGGCAAAGACCCGCTGCGCGGGCTGCAGATTTTTTTCGTCGAGCCGATGAAGAACCTGTACGCGATCTCCGAGCTGTCGGTGAAGGCCACGCCGCTGATCCTGATCGCGCTGGGTCTCGCGGTCTGCTATCGATCGAACGTCTGGAACATCGGCGCCGAAGGCCAGTTTGTGGTCGGCGCGCTGGCGGCTGGATGGGTGGCGATGCAGGCCGGCCCCGAAACCGCCTGGCTGGCGTCACTGGGCCGGGGCATCGTGGTGCCGATCCTCATCGCTGGCGTGCTGGGCGGCATGCTGTGGGCGGGCATCGTGGCGCTGCTGCGCGACCGCTTCAACGCCAACGAGATCCTGGTCAGCCTGATGCTCGTCTATGTCGCCGAGCTGGTGCTCAGCTACCTGGTCTACGGGCCCTGGAAAGACCCCAAGGGCTACAACTTCCCGCAGAGCATCACCTTCCTGCCCGAGACCAAGATTCCGCGCCTGGTGGACGGCCTGCGCGCGCACATCGGCGCGCCCATCGCGCTGCTTGCGGTGGGCGTGTTCTGGGCCTTCCTGTTTCGCACCTAC
>JANPMR010000367.1:0-7806 GCA_031427055.1 Rubrivivax sp. | reverse complement strand
CGCTCTCAGCCCTTCCCGTGCTTCGCAATCAACGCCTTGGCGCTGTCCAGCAGCGCCTTGCCCTTGAAGCCGCGCTTGTCCATGTCGGCCACCCACTCGTCGTCGATGGCGCTGGAGAGCTTGACGAACTCTTGCGTCTCGGCGGCGGTGAAGGTGTGGATGGTGTTGTTGCGGTCGGTGGCGCTCTTGCGGCCGAGGGGGTCGTTGCCTTGCTGCGTCTTGCCCAGCCAGGCCGACGTGGCCATGCCCGAGTTGGCGTCGATGACCTTCTTCAGGTCGGGCGCCAGGCTGTCGTACTTGGCCTTGTTCATGGCCATCACGAAGGCGGTGGTGTAAAGGGCCGGGCTGCCGGGGGGAAACTCGCTGTGGAACTTGGTCAGCTCATGCACCTTGACCGAGGGCACCACCTCCCAGGGGATGACACAGCCTTCGATGGTGCCCTTGCTCAGCGCGTCGGGGATCTGCGGCAGCGGCATGCCCACGGGGATGGCGCCGATCGAGCCCAGCATCTTGGTCACCTGGCGCGTCGGGCCGCGCACCTTCATGCCCTTGAGGTCGGCCGCCTTGGTGACGAGCTTGTTGACGGTGTGGAACATGCCCGGGCCGTGCACGTGCAGGGCCAGCACCTGCGTCTCCTTGAACTCGTCCGGGCACTGGGTCTGGAAGTACTCCCAGTAGGCCTTGGACGTGGCCTCGGCGTTGTTCATGATGAAGGGCAGATCGAAGACCTCGACGCGCGGGAAGCGGCCTGCGGTGTTGGCCGGCAGCGTCCAGACGATGTCGACCACGCCGTCGCGCGCCTGGTCGTACAACTGCACCGGCGTGCCGCCGAGCTGCATGGCCGGGTAGGCCTCGAACTTGATGCGGCCGCCGGAGTCTTTCTCGACCTTCTCCATCCACGGCTTGTTCATCGTGAGCCAGACGTTGCTCATCGGCGACATGAAGGTGTGGAACTTGAGCGTGACGCTCTGCTGCGCCAGGCCGCTGAGGTGGGGCAGGCCCAAAGCGGTGGCAGCGGCGCCCTGGACAAATGAACGGCGTTTCATGGGGGTCGTCTCCTGACGGTGTGGATCGTTGAAGTTACCGGGACACGGCTCGTAGGGCTTCGCGGTTTACCCTGATCGCTGCTAGCCGATGTACTTGACGAGCCACAGCGAGATGGGCGGAAAAAACAGCAGCAGCAGCGTGCGCAGCGTGTCGCTGATCAGGAAGGGCGTGACGCCGCGGTAGCTCTCGGCAATGGGCACGTCCTTGGCCATGCCGTTGACGACATAGACGTTGAGGCCCACCGGCGGCGCCAGCATGCCAAAGCCCACCGTCATCAGCACCATGATGCCGAACCAGATCGCCACGCTTTCCTTGGGCATGCCGAAGTCCAGGCCCATGATCATGGGGAAGAAGATGGGGATGGTGAGCAAGATCATGCTCAGCTCGTCCATCACCGCGCCCAGCACGACGTAGAAGAGCAGGATGGCGCCCACCACCGCCACCGGCGGCAGGCCCCAGCCCTGCACCACGCCGGCCAGTTGCGCCGGCACCTGCGTCAGCGCCAGCGCCGAGTTCATGAGGTCGGCGCCCAGGAAGATCAAGAAGATCATGGCCGACGATTCGGCGGTGGCATAGAAGCAGTGCTTGAACTTGGCCCAGGTGATCTCGCGCTTCATCAGCGCCGCCACGAAGGTGGCCGCCGCGCCCACCGCGGCGCCCTCGGTGGGCGTGAACTTGCCGCCGTAGATGCCGCCAAAGACGATGATGAAGATGACGGCGATGGGCGCGATGCCCGACAGCGCCTGCAGCGTCAGCGCGGGTGCTTCGTCGTGCTCTGGCGCATGGCCCGGCACCAAGCGCACATAGATGGCGATGGCCACCATGTAGCCCAACATGGCGATGATGCCCGGCACCATGGCCGCGGCAAACAACTTGGCGATGTTCTGCTCGGTGAGGATGGCGTAGATCACCAGCGGCACCGAGGGCGGGATCAGGATGCCCAGGGTGCCGCCGGCGGCCAGCGTGCCGGTGGCCAGGCGGCCCGAGTAGCCGTGCTTGCGCAGCTCGGGCAGCGCCACCTGGGTGATGGTGGCCGCCGTGGCCACGCTGCTGCCGCAGATGGCACCAAAGGCCGCGCAGGCCATCACCGCGGCCATCGCCAGGCCGCCCTTGAAGCGCCCCATCACCACGGCGGCAAACTGGAACAGCGCGCGCGAGATGCCGCCCTGGGTGGCAAAGTTGCCCATCAGGATGAAGAGCGGAATCACGCTCAGGTCGTAGCTGGCAAAACGCGCAAAGGCCTGCGAGTTGAGAAAGCTGGCCAGCGGCAGCCAGCCCGCCTGCATCACGTAGCCGACGCAGCCGGCGACGAACATCGCGATCGCGATCGGCGTGCGCAGCGCCATCAGCACCAGCATCAAGGCGAAGATCAGCAGCGCCAGCGTGATGGGGCTCATCAAGCAGCCTCAACTTCAAAGCCGCGCGCGGCTTGCCGCAGCGCGATCACGGTCGTCAGCAGCAGCGGCGGCACCATGCCGCAGTAGACGATCCACTCCGGAAAGCCCAGCATCATCGAGCCGGCCTGCGACTTCCACGCGCTGATGCCGCCGACCGCCGTGCGCCAGGTCATCAGGGCCATCGCCAGCGCCAGCAGCAGCGCGCCAAAGCGGTCGAGCCGCTGCTGCGTGGCGATGCTGGCGCGGGCGGTGAAGAAGTCGACCATGATGTTGCCGCGCCGCAGCTGGCACCAGGGCATGAACATCGCGATGGCGGCGCCGGCGGCCGAGCCCGAGAGTTCGAAGTCGCCCACGAGAGTCCAGCCCGTGGTGTTGCGGCCGATCAGGCTGACGCAGGTCATGAGCGTGATGGCAGTGAGCAGCACACCGGCCAGCACGGCCGATAGCTTGGCCAGTTTCTCGAGCAAGGGCAACGCGGTCTCCTCGGGTCTGCTTGGGTCTGCTTGGGACGGCTCAATATTGGGTGCTCGGCAGGCGCGCGCTCAGCCCGTCCAGTGTAGGCGTCAGCGTGATCTGGCAAGACAGGCGGCTGCCGCGTTCGCGCGGCGCGGCCGTCATCTCGAGCATCGACTCTTCTTCGGCGTCGGGCGCTGGCAGGCGGTCCATCCAGACCTCGTCGACGATGACGTGGCAGGTGGCGCAGTTCAGGCAGCCGCCGCAGTCGGCGGCGATGCCCTCGATGCCGGCCGACTGCGCCGCACGCATCAGGCTTTGGCCGTCGCGGCCGCTGAGCCGATGCAGTTGGCCGTCGGCCTCGAGAAGTTGAACCTGAATCGTCATGTGCAGTCTTCAGTAGCGGCCAAAGTACTCGCGCCGCTCCCAGGCCGCGGCGTCGCCGGCCTGGGCGTGGCGCGCCAGCTCTTGGCGCTTGACGGTGTCGTAGACGGTGGCCATCACGGGGCCCAGGCCCTGCTGCAGCACGGCGTCGTCGCGCAGCGCCTGCAGGGCCGTGGCCAGCGAGTCGGGCAGCGCGGGCGCGGCCGCTGCGTAGGGCGTCTCGGTGGCGGGGCCGGGCTCGAGGCGCCGCGCCAGCCCGTCGAGCCCGGCGAAGATCTGCGCGGCGATCATCAGGTACGGGTTGGCCATCGGCTCGCCCAGCCGGTTCTCGATGCGCGTGGCCGCGTCGCCGCACTCGCCCACCACGCGCAGCATGGCGCCACGGTTGTCGCGCCCCCACACTGCCGCCTGCGGCGCCATCACGCTGCCCTGGTAGCGCGCGTAGGCGGGGATGGTGGGCGCGCTGATCGCCACCAGCGCCGGTGCATGCGCCAGCAACCCGGCCAGCCAATGCGTGCCTGCGTCGCTGAGCACCTGGCGCGCGTCCAAAGCGGTGCCGGCTGCCGTCGGGCGGCGCATCAGGTTGGCGCCGGCCGCGTCTACCAACGATTGGTGCAGGTGCCAGCCGCTGGCGATGGCGTGCGGCAGCGGCGGCTTGCAGACAAAGCTGGCGTGATAGCCGGCGCGGCGCAGCGCCTGGCGCACGCCGTTGCGGAACAGCGCCATCTGGTCGGCCGCGGTGAGCGCGTCGGTGGGCGCGAACACGGCCTCGACCTGGCTCGGGCCGATTTCGATTTCGAGCGATCGCAGCGGCAGGCCCAGGCCCAGCGCCGTGCGCCGCACGAGGGCCAGCGCGTCGTCGGCCAGGTCGGCATGCGCCTCGCCCAGCAACTGGTAGCCGGGATGAACGAGGCGCACCGCCGGCGGCTCGGCGGGCCATGCCGCCAGCTCGGACGTGAGCGCGTCATCGACGATGCGGTAGATGTGGAACTCGACCTCGAGCCCGCAGCGCAGGCCATAGCCAGCTGCCGCCAGCGCCGCCAGCGCGCGCAGCAGCACAGCCCGCGGGTCGGCCGCCACGGGGCTGCCATCGACCCACAACGCGTCGGCGCGCAGCCAGCCGGTGCGCGGCGCCCAGGGCAGCTCAATCAAGCTCGCCGGGTCGGGCAGCAACAGCACGTTGTTGGCGGCGGCAAAGCCCGGCAGCGCGTCCAGCTCACCCGGCTCGAAGACGCGAAACGCGGTGCGGTCAGAGGTGTCCTTGAGCAGGACCGTGCTGACCATGCCGATGCCCTCCAGCAGCGCGTCGGCCACCGGCTGTGCATCGGCGCCGCAGACCAGGGTCTTGCCGCGCATCGTGCCGTGCAGATCGCACCAGGCCACGCGCACGGTATCGATGCCGCCCTGGCGCAGGCGCGTCAGCAGCGCGTCCACGGCCGCACGGCGCTCTGGCGTGTCGGCGCCGCTGCGCGCCGCCAGCGTCATGCCGCGGTCGCCGCAGTCGCCGCGGTCGCCGCGCTCAGCCAGGGCGCGCCCTGCCGCTTGGCGGCGGCGGCCTCTTGCCAGTAGGCCTGCCAGGTGTCAGCCGGGGCGATGCAGTCCATGGTGTCCGGGCCGGTCAACGCGGCCGCTTCGGCCGGCGTCAGCACCATGGGCGGTGTGCCACCGTTGCGCACGGTCTCGATAGCCTTGAGCAGCATGCGGCGGTTGGCCATGATGACTTTGTCGCTGCTGCCCAGATGCTCGCGCGTGCGGTCCTGGATGGCGCCCATGCTCTCGACCGCCCACTGGTCGTGCAGGTTGATGTCGTCCTCGCCCATGCCCAGAAAGGTGCGCGTGCGCTGCTCGGCGGGGTTGAAGTTCCAGTCGTCGTGGCGGCCGTGCAGCGGCGCGTAGTCGGGCAGGCTCATGTGCGCCAGGCGCTGGTTGCGCATGGTCTCCTTGTCGAGCGGCGCGGCAAAGCTGGTGAAGAAGCTGTACCAGTAGGTGTGCGTGTCGTCCACCGGCAGGTGCATCTGGGTGATGGTCACCGTCTCGGACAGCGGGATGACGAAGGTCTGCGGGAACGCCGCATGCGTGACGCGCACATGCGTCAGCCGCTCGCTGATGAGGCGCAGCGCGGTCAGCCGCGTGAGGCCGGGCGCGACCTCGTCAAAGCGGATCTCGGGGCTGCAGACCTCGCGCATCACGCGCGTCATGGGCCAGCGCTCGCCGTCGACCGCGCCCACGCTGGCGGCGCGGAACTGGCGGCCAAATTCTTTCTGGCCCGTGGCGTCCAGCGTGTCGTCCTGCAGATAGCGGTGCAGGAAGCTCGGGTGCGCCGGGTCCATGCCGACCTCCACGGCCTGCAGCCAGTTGCAGCGCCACAGGCCCTTGAAGGCGAAGCTGTGCGTGGCGGGTGCGGTGAAGGCGTCGAAGGCGGGCAAGGCGGGCGGCTCGCTGCCTTCGGGGCCGAGGTAGGCGAAGACCACGCCGGACTGCTCGCGCACCGGGTAGCTGCGCTGGCGCACACGGCTGCACAAGGTGGAGCCGATGGGCTCGGCGGGTGTGTCGAGACAACGGCCGTCGGGCGCGAACTTCCAGCCGTGAAAGGGGCAGCGGATGCCGTCGGCCTCAAAGCGCGCGAAGGCCAGATCGGCGCCGCGGTGCGGGCAGTCGCGATCGAGCAGGCCCCAGGTGCCGGCGGCGTCGCGAAAGAGCACGAGATCCTGGCCCAGCAGCCGAACGGCCTTGATCGGGCGATCTTGCATGCGCGGGTCGAGCCGGGCGTCGAATTCGTCGACCAGCGCCGCCGGCTGCCAGTAGCGCCGCAGCAAGTCACCGCAGCCGGTGCCCGGGCCGACGCGCGTGATGAGTTCGTTCTGCGCTGCTTGCATCGTGCCGCGGAGTCTAGGCACGGCCCCGGTGGGCCACAAGCTGCGGCAAACGCCAGTTCGGGTCGCGGGGTCGCGGTCGATGAGAGCGACGCTTCACAGTGTTGTAATCACTATTACTCTACTTGTGTTATATGATACATACCATGTTCTCGATGCTCATCCTGACCCTGCCCACCCAACCCAACGCAGTGCGGGTGCGCGTGTGGCGCGCCCTGAAGACGCTGGGCTGCGCGGCGCTGCGCGACGGCGCCTACCTGCTGCCGCAGGCGCATGGCGCGCTCTTCGAGCCCCTGGCGACGGAGGTGCGCGAGCACGGTGGCTCGGCGATGGTGCTGGCGCTGTCGCCCACCCACGCCGCGCAGGGCGACGAACTGGTTCAGTTGTTCGACCGCAGCGAGGCCTACGGCGGCTGGCACGACAGCGCCATCGCACTGCAGGCCGCACTGCCCACGCTGGCGCAGGCGGAGGCGCGCCGCGCCGCGCGTGGCATCGACGACGCGCTGCAGGCCTTGCTGCGCACCGACTACTTCCCCGGCGCCGCGGCGCAGCAGGCGCTGGCGGCGCAGGCGGCGCTGCGGCAGGCCATCGACGCGCACTTCTCCAAGGGTGAACCGCAGGCGCAGCCCGATCACGGCATCCCGCGGCTCCATGCGGCGCGCTTCCAGGGCCGGCGCTGGGCCACGCGCGCGCGGCCCTGGGTCGACCGCCTGGCCTGCGCCTGGCTGATCCGCCGCTTCATCGACACCGACGCCAGCTTCGTCTGGCTGGCCGACCCGGCAGACGCCAGCGCGCCGCCCAAGACGCCGCGCGGCGCGCTGGGCTTCGACTTCGACGGCGCGCGCTTCACGCACGTCGGCCCGCGCGTCACCTTCGAGGTGCTGCTGGCCAGCTTCGGCCTCGACGGCGACCCGCGCCTGCAACGACTGGCCAGCGCCGTGCACTACCTGGACGCCGGCGGCATCCCCGTGCCCGAGGCGGCCGGCCTGGAAGCCGTGCTGGCCGGGCTGCTCGAACTGCACAAGGAGGACGACGAACTGTTGGCCGCTGCTGGCGCCGTGTTCGATGCCCTGCACGCCACGCCGCCACGCCACACCGGAGCCCCCGCATGACCGATGCCGTCACGTCCATCAAGCCTGTCGATGCCACCACGGCGCCGCCGCCGGTGAGCTTTGCCGAGGCGCTGCGCTTCTGGCTCAAGCTCGGCTTCATCAGCTTTGGCGGCCCGGCCGGGCAGATCGCCATCCTGCACGCCGAACTGGTCGAGCGCCGGCGCTGGATCAGCGAGAAGCGTTTCCTGCACGCGCTCAACTACTGCATGCTGTTGCCCGGGCCCGAGGCGCAGCAGCTCGCCACCTACATCGGCTGGCTGATGCACCGCAGCTGGGGCGGCATCGTCGCCGGCCTGCTCTTCGTGCTGCCGTCGCTGTTCATCCTGATTGCACTGAGCTGGATCTACCTGCGCTTTGGCGACGTGCCCGTGGTGGCCGGCATCTTCTACGGCATCAAGCCGGCGGTGACGGCGCTGGTGCTGCACGCGGCGCACCGCATCGGCACGCGGGCGCTCAAGAACCGCTGGATGTGGGGCATTGCGGCGCTGTCCTTCATCGCCATCTTCGCCTTCGACACGCCCTTCCCGGCCATCGTCGCGG
>JANPMR010000366.1:0-11457 GCA_031427055.1 Rubrivivax sp. | reverse complement strand
CCCACCTTCGGCGGCATCAACCTCGAGGACATCAAGGCGCCGGACTGCTTCTACGTCGAGCGCAAGCTGCGCGAGCGCATGAAGATCCCGGTCTTCCACGACGACCAGCACGGCACCGCCATCGTGGTGGGCGCCGCGGTGCTCAACGCATTGAAGGTGGTGGGCAAGGACATCGGCCGGGTCAAGCTGGTGGCCAGCGGCGCCGGTGCCGCAGCACTGGCCTGCCTGGGCCTGCTCATCAAGCTGGGCCTGAAGCGCGAAAACATCTGGGTCACCGACCTCGCCGGCGTCGTCTACCAGGGCCGCACCGAGCTGATGGATGACGACAAGGCCTTCTTTGCGCAGGCCACGCCATTGCGCAAGCTGGCCGAGGTGATGCCCGGCGCGGACATCTTCCTGGGCCTGTCGGCTGCGGGCGTGCTCAAGCCCGAGATGCTGGCGCAAATGGCGCCGAGCCCGCTGATCTTTGCGCTGGCCAACCCCGTGCCCGAGATCGCGCCTGAGCTGGCCCAGGCGGCGCGGCCCGATTCGATCATCGCCACCGGGCGCACCGACTACCCCAACCAGGTCAACAACGTCCTGTGCTTCCCGTACATCTTTCGCGGCGCACTGGACTGCGGCGCGACCACGGTGACCGACGCGATGGAGATTGCCGCGGTGCACGCCATCGCCGAGCTGGCGCAGGCCGAGCAGAGCGACGTGGTGGCCACGGCCTATGCCGGCGTCACGCTGTCCTTCGGGCCCGAGTACCTGATCCCGAAACCCTTCGACCACCGGCTGATGATGATGATCGCGCCGGCGGTGGCCAAGGCGGCGGCCGAATCGGGCGTGGCGCAGCGGCCCATCGCCGACCTGGATGCCTACCGCGAGAAGCTCAAGAACTTCGTCTACGCCTCGGGCACGACGATGAAGCCCATCTTCACGCAGGCCAAGCGCGCAAAGGCAAATCGGGTGGCCTACGCCGAGGGCGAGGACGAGCGCGTGCTGCGCGCGTCGCAAGTGGTGGTGGATGAAGGCCTGGCGCGGCCGACGCTGATCGGCCGCCCGGCCGTGATCACCGCGCGCATCGAAACCTTCGGGCTGCGGCTGAAGGAAGGCGTGGACTACGACGTCGTCAACGTCGAGCAGGATGCGCGCTACCGCGACTTCTGGAGCACCTACCACCGCATGACGGATCGCAAGGGGGTGTCGGTCAACCTGGCCAAGATCGAGATGCGTCGCCGGCTGACGCTGATCGGCGCCATGCTGCTGCACAAGGGCGAGGTCGATGGCCTGCTCTGCGGCACCTGGGGCACCACGGCCAACCACCTGCACTACATCGATCAGGTGATCGGCAAGCGCCAGGGCGGCAGCCCGAGCACGGCGCAGGACGTGCAGGTCTACGCCTGCATGAACGGCCTGGTGCTGCCGGGGCGCCAGATCTTTCTCGTCGACACGCACGTCAATGCCGACCCGAGTGCCGAAGAGCTGTGCGAGATCACGGTGCTGGCGGCCGAGGAGATGATGCGCTTCGGCCTGCAGCCGCGCGCGGCGCTGCTGTCGCACTCCAACTTCGGCACCAGCGACCACCCCAGTGCCATCAAGATGCGGCGCACGCTGGCGCTGCTGCGCGAGCAGGCGCCCTGGCTGGAGGTCGACGGCGAGATGCATGGCGATCTGGCGCTCGACGCCGCCGAGCGCCGCAAGCTGATGCCCGGCAGCACACTCACTGGCGAGGCCAACCTGCTGGTGCTGCCCAACATCGACGCCGCCAATATCGCCTACAACCTGCTCAAGACTGCGGCCGGCGGCGGCATCGCCATCGGCCCGGTGCTGCTGGGCGCCAACAAGCCGGTGCACATCTTGACACCGTCGACGACCGTGCGGCGCATCGTCAACATGACCGCCCTGACGGTCGCGGATGCCGAGGCGGGTCGAATTCAGAAGACTTAGGTCACATGTGAGCGCCCACTGATAACCCATCGCCTTTGCCCCATTTTTGGGCAGAGACTTGAGTTTTTAGGGGGGTTACGGTACCATCGCGGTTTGATCTTTCAGGGTTCACCCGTGTTTCGGACCGGTCTGGTCCCGTCGGGCAGCAAGCTGCGGCGGGCGATGTGCAAGTTGGGGCTCGCTTTGGCGCTGGCCTCCGGCTTGGCGACTGGCCCGCTGGCGCTGGCCAAGGCGCCGACGCCCGAGTTGCGGGTGGTGGCGCTGGCGCAATTGCCTGTCGAGGCGCGGGCGACGCACCAGTTGATCCTGAAGGGCGGTCCGTTTCCCTACCCCAAAGACGGCACCACGTTCGGCAACCGCGAACGTCTGCTCCCACCCGCGGCCAGGGGTCATTACCACGAATACACCGTCAAGACCCCGGGGTCGCGTGACCGGGGCGCCCGCCGCATCGTCTGCGGTGGCCCTGCCCGAACCCAGCCCGACGCCTGCTTTTTCACCGACGACCACTACGCGAGCTTTCGCCGCATTGAACCATGATCGCCGGAACTGATCTCTCACACCCCCATCGCTACGCAAGGAGGATCGCGACCATGGAGTTGCAGACCATCCGTCCCAACATCGTTCAGGCCATCAGGGCTTATCGGGTCGACGACCTGATGCTCTCGGCAGAATCTGCGGGGCAGCACTTCCTGTACGCCAACCTTTCCGGCGCACAGACCAAGCAAGACGTGCTCGACGGCATCGCCGGGGCGTTCACGTTCCCGGCGCACTTCGGCAAGAACCTCGACGCGCTGTACGACTGCATGACCGATCTGGTTCACAAGTCGGGCCAGCAGCCGGGCTTCGTCGTCGTGCTCGAGCAGTTGCCCGACAACCCGCGCTTCGACCGCGAAGCCCGCGAGCAATTGCTCGAGGTCTTTCGCGACGCCGCCGAGTTTTGGGGCGACCGACGAATACCGTTCAGGTGCTTCTATTCTTTTCAGTAGCCCGCTCCCAAGATATCGGGTCATGGGAGCGGGCTACCGAGGTGGCCCAGGCAAGTGCAGCAACGACGACGGCGCCCAAGCCGGCGGTCAAGGTCGTGCCCAAGAACGGCACGAACCCCAACTTCGGCATGAACATGCCGATGATGAGCAGCGCGTTCGACACCGCCGCTTGGCTCAACGCAGCCTAGCGGCGCGCGTTGCCTAGCAACAGAAGGGTCCGCCATGCGGGCCCTTCGTGTTTCTAGGCCCGGCGCGCCAGCGCCAGGTACTCGGCGACCGGCACTTCCTCGGCGCGGCGCTGCAGGTCGAAGTCGGTCTCGATGCCTTGCGACTCGATCCAGCGACCGAGCGTGTGGCGAAGGATCTTGCGGCGCTGCGAGAAGGCCGCAGTGACCAGCGTCGACAGCCGCGCGGCGTCCACCGTCGGGTCCGCGGGCAGCGGCTCCATGCGCACGATGGCCGAATCCACGCGCGGCGGCGGATCAAAGGCCTCAGGCGGCACGTCCAGCACCGACTCGATGGCGTAGCGCCACTGCAGCATCACCGTCAGGCGCCCGTAGTCCTTGTTGCCCGGCACGGCGGCCATGCGCTCGACCACCTCTTTTTGCAGCATGAAGTGCTGGTCCTGCACGACATCGCAGGCCTCGAGCAGATGAAAGAGGATGGGCGTGGAGATGTTGTACGGCAGGTTGCCGACCACGCGCAGCCGGCGCCCGGCAGCGAGTTCGTGGAAGTCGACCTTCAGCACGTCGGCTTCGATCACCGTCAGGCCGCCGCCGCGTCCGCGCAGCCGCGCCGCGAGGTCACGGTCGAGCTCGATCACGGTCAGCGCACCGCAGCGCTCGAGCAGCGGCTGCGTCATCGCGCCGAGGCCGGGGCCAATCTCGACCAGCGCGTCGCCTGGGCGCGGGCTGATGACGCGGACGATGTCGTCGATGACAGCGTCGTCGGCCAGGAAATGCTGGCCAAAGCGCTTCCTGGGGATGTGGCGCCCCTCGCCCTGCGGGTACGCCGGTCGGTCCCCCGAGGGGACGCGGGCCGGCTTGGGGCGGCCCGGCGCTCGGCCCGACCGCGGTGGCAATGTCACTGCGGCGGCTCGCGCAACTCGACATAGGCCTTGGCGCGCAGCTCCTTGGTCCAGTCGAGGTAGGCCTGCTCGAACTTCTGCTCGCGCAGCACGTTGCGCGCCTGCTCGCGCAGCTGCTTGGGTTCGAGCGCCGTGTCGCGCCGCTCGAGCACCTGGATCAGGTGCACGCCGAAGCGCGACACCACGGGCTCGGACAGACCGCCGACGGCCAGCGCGTTCATGGCGGTCTCGAACTCGGGCACCATGGCGCCGGGCGAGAACCAGCCCAGATCGCCGCCGCCCGCGGCCGAGCCGTCTTCGCTGTACTGGCGCGCGATGTCCTCGAAAGTCTTGGCGCCGCTTTCGATCTGGCGCCGGTACTCGGCCAGCCGGCGCGAGGCCAGCTCAGGCGTGAGCTGTGGCGACGTGCGCAGCAGCACATGCCGCGCCCGCGACTGTGTGACGCGCCCGAGCAGCACATCCTTGCGATCAAGCAGCTTCAGGATGTGGAAGCCAGCGCCGGTGCGCAGCAGCTTGGGCGTGATTTCGCCGACTTTCAGCGTGCGCGTCGCGTCGACAAAGGCATCCGGCAGGCGCGATGCCGGACGGGCGCCGATCTCGCCGCCCTTGGCGCGGTTGCCGTCCTCGGAGATGTCGCGCGCCACGGCGTCGAAGGCTTCGCCGCCACGTACGCGGGCCAACGCCGACTCGGCGCGCGCGCTACGCGCCGCCTCAAGCGCAGCGTCGGCACCTTCGGGCACGGTGACCAGGATCTGCGCCAGGTTGGTCTCGACATCGGCGTTGGCGGCGCGGCGCTGCTGCTCGAGCGCGCCGTCGAGCTCTTCGTCGCTGATCCTGATGCGTTGGTAGACCTCACGCTCGCGCAGCCGCTCGATCATGATCTGGTCGCGCAGGTTGGCGCGAAAGCGCCCGTAGTCCAGACCTTCATCGAGCAGGCGCTTGCGCAGCACCTCTTGCGAGATCTGGTTTTGCAGCGCGATGTTTTGCACCGCGCGGTCGACCTCGACCTCGTCGACCTTCATGCCACTCTCGCGCGCCGTGCTGATCATGGCGCGCTCGTCGATCAGCGCGTCCAGCGCCTGGCGGCGCAGTTCGGCCTCGGGCGGCAAGCGCTGGCCGGCACGGCTGGCGTCGGCCGAGGCGCGTTCGATGCGACGCTCGACCTCGCCGGCCGTCACCAGCTCTTGATTAACCACCGCGGCGATGTAGTCGCCAGCCAGCGTGGCACGCTCGGTGGCGGCCGTGGCCGAGGCGCTGGCCAGCGCGCACAGCACGGCTGCCGCAAGAGCGCGGCGGGCCGGGTGCGGCCGGCGATAAAGGGATGCGGTCATGGCGAAGGGGACACGGTGGGCCGGGGGTCGGATGGCGATCCAGGCGGGACGCCATCAGCGCCGCGCTCGTCGCGCAGCAGGCGGTAACCAGGGATATTGTCCTTCAAGACCTTGAGCGGGTTGGTGCCGATGCGCGACAGGCCCACCAGCTCGAGCTGCAGCAGCAGCCGCGTGGTGGCCTGGCTGCGGCCCGTGGAGAGCTGCTCGGCCACGACACGGCCGATCCAGCAGCCGGCGTCGTACTCGGCGCCGACCACGGCGTCGGTGATGCGGCGATCCTTCAGGCTGTAGTTGACGCGGCCCACCGAGTACCAGGTGCCGCCGCAGCGCGTGCTTGCCACCGCGCCCTTGTCGCGGCCGCCGAACACCGGCCATTGCCAGCCCAGCTCGAGTTGTTCCGACAGCCCGCGCGCCAGCCGGTAGGTGGTGCTGACGGTGCGATAGGGGCCGGGCGAGTAGCGCGCGCCGACGATCGAGCGCACCGAGCGCTGGATGTCCGGGCTGTACTGCACCGCGGCGTCCAGCGTCCACGACGGCAGCACGCTGGTCGAGCCCACCAGCAGCGCATCGGACATGCGCTTGGTCAGCGGCTCGCCGTCGGGCGTGCCATCGGCCTGCGCCGTGATGCGTTGCGTGCGCAGCAAGTAGCGCTGCACCAGACCTACGCGCAGCGCTTCGGCGCCACTGCTCGCGTCGACCAGGCGCGTCGTGAAACCGGCCGTGATCTGGTGCGTATCAGAGACGCGATCGACGCCCGAGAAGGCGTTGTCGGAGTAAAGCGAGACGAAGTTGAAGTCCTTGGCGGCCGAGTCGTAGTTGGGCAGTTGGCTCTGCGCGCGGTAGGGCGTGGTCGCATACAGAAGCCGAGGTTCCAGCGTCTGATGCAGCGCGCGGCCGAAGGCCTCGGTACGGCGCTCGAGCTCGATGCCGGTGTCGATGCTGAAGCTGGGGATGGCCCGCGTCGCGCGCTGCTGCGCCGACGGCAGCAGGCTGGAGTCGCTGTAGCTGGCGACGTTCAACCCGAGCCGTGGCACCAGCCACCAGCCGGGTTGACGCAGCGGGTGGCTCAGCGCGGCCAGCAGGTGCCAGCGCTCGCCGGCCGGTCGGCTGGTGCTGAGGGCCTGGTTCTGCGGCAGCGTGAAGCGGTTGTATTCGGACTCGGCCGTGAACTGCCAACCATCAGCTTCGCCGGCCAGGCGCAGGCCCACTTGCGGGCTGCGCTCGTAGGGCGCGGTGACGAAACTGTCGTCGGCCTGCAGCACCTGCCAGCGCACACTGCGCAGATAGATCAAGCCTTGTGCGCCCGGCAGTGCAAAGGGCCGCTCCAAGCCCAGACGTGCGGGCAACAGGCGCGGCGTGAAGCTGCGGCTGGCGCTCGGGAAGTCCTTCCACCAGTCGGGGTCGGACACGCGCGCCACGTCGGCGCTGTAGCGCACGCCGTCCCACAGCTGGCCTTGGTGCTGCCACTTTGCGGCCTGGCGTGCGCGGCCTGCGACGCGGTCGTGGAACAGCCAGTCCACCTCGAGCGCCCCTTCGAAGCCGGGTTCGAGATAGCGGAACTCGGTGTCGAGCCCGAAGCCGCGCCGCGTGATGGCCCGTGGCGCCAGCGTCAAGTCGCGGTTGGGCGCGATGTCCCAGTAATAGGGCGCCGACAGCATGACGCCGCTCTTGTTGTCGATGTTGAGCGAAGGCGGCAGCCAGCCCGACTTGCGCGCGTCGTTGAGCGGAAAGCTGAAGGTCGGAAGCGCCAGGATCGGCGCGCCCAGAAAGCGCAGCACCGCGCCCTCGGCCACGCCTTCGTTGGTGTCGAAGTCCAGCGTCACGCGGTCGGTCTTGAGCACCCAGTCGGGCTCGTCGGGGCCGACACGCGGACAGCTCGTGTACAGCGCCTGGGTGGCCCGTGCGCGGCCGTTGTCGAGAAAATCGATGCGCGCCGCGCGGCCACCGGCGCCCAGGCGCAAGAACTCGAACTCAGGCTGCAGGAAGAAGCCTTCGAAGCGCTGCACCCGCAGCTCCAGCGCGGGGCCGGAATAGACCGCGCCATCGCGACTGGCGCGCACATGGCCAGTGGCGCGCGCCAGGTCTTGCGCCATGTCGTAGGAGAGGCGGTCGGCGCGGATCTCGAGCGCGCCACGCCGAAATTCGACATCGCCCTCGGCCACGGTTTCGAGATCGGGCTGGCTGCTCAGGGTCTGGGCGCGCAGCACGATGGGCAGACGTCGGGCGGCGTCGCCGCGCGGCAGCGGCTTCAGCGCGGTGCTGGGTTGCAGCGCGAGAGCGGGGGCGGGGGCAGGAACCGGCGCTGACGCCGCAGTGGCGGGCGCCGGTGCGCCCTGGCCCCAGGCCCAGCCGCCAGCTGTCAACAGACCGGCAGCCAGGGCCAGCGGGGTGATGCGCATGCGGGAGACGAAGCCTTGGTCCACGGGGGCAGGAGGCTGCCAACCCCTTTGTAGAATCTCATTATCCATGAGGGTTGCAGCCGCCAGCGTCACCTGGGCCGATGCCCCGCGCCAGGCTGCTTTCGAGCGCTGGATCGCGGCCGTCGCGCCGCGCCATGGGCTGAACATCGCCACCCTGACACCGGCCAGCGCCGACGCCAGCTTCCGCCGCTACCTGCGTGTGCAGGGCCGCCAGGGCAGCCTGATCGTGATGGACGCGCCACCCCCGCTTGAAGACGTGCGTCCGTTCGTGCACGTCGCGCGGCTGATCGGCGCCGCTGGCCTGCACGCGCCGCAGGTGCTGGAAGTGGACGAGGCGCTGGGCTTCGTGCTGCTCGAGGATCTGGGCGACCGCCTGTACCTGGAGGCCTTTGGCCAGCAGCCGCCGGACGAAGTCGAAGGCCTGATGCGCGACGCGCTGAGTGCGCTGGTGCGCTTTCAGCAAGGCGTGCCGGCGTCGGCCCTGCCACCCTATACCGAGTCGCAGATCGCCAGCGAGCTGGCGCTGTTCCCTGAGTGGTGCGTGCAGCGCGAGTTCGGCATCAACTGGACCACCGCCGAGCACGACACCTGGCAGCGGGTCTGTCGGCGCCTCATCGACAGCGCCCTGGCGCAACCCGTGGTGGCGGTGCACTCCGACTGGATGCCGCGCAACCTGATGGTGGTCAGCAGCGGCAACGGCAGCGGTGCCGGCGCCGGCGCCCGCAACCCCGGCAACCCCGGCAACCCCGGCATCCTGGACTTCCAGGACGCCGTGGCCGGCCCGATCACCTACGACCTGGCCTCTCTTCTGCGCGACGCCTTCCACAGCTGGAGCGAGGAGCAAGAGCTCGACTGGGCCGTGCGCTGGTGGCAGCAGGCGCGCCAGGCCGGCCTGCCTGTGGATGAGGACTTCGGCGAGTTCTGGCGCGCGCTCGAGTGGATGGGCCTGCAGCGCCACCTGCGCATCCTGGGCATCTTCTGCCGACTCAAGCACCGCGACGGCAAGGCGCGCTACACCGAAGACCTGCCACGCTTCTTCGGCTACGCCACGCGCGTGGCCTCGCGCTACGGGCCGCTCAAGCCGCTGCTGCGCTTACTGGAGCCGATGTCCGGTGCACGGGTGGGCGCCGGCTTCACGTTCTAGGTGCCGGTGCCGCAACGGCGACAATGAGCTCCCCCGACCCCCCTTGAGCCGCCGCCCGGGGCCTTTTCCGGCCCCCGGCGGCGATTGCATTTGATGTTCGCCTTCTTCGAAAAGCGCATTGCGCCCACCGCCCGGCCCGGCACCGCCCCACCGGCCGGGCTGTTCGCGTTCTACTGGCACTACGTGAGCCAGGCGCGCGGTCTGTTCGGTGCCATGTTCCTCACCGGCCTGACGGTGGCGCTGATCGACACCCTGATCCCCGTCTTCATCGGCAAGCTGGTGCGCCTGATGGAAGCCGGCGACCGCGCCGCGGCGCTGGCGCAGGCGCTGCCGCAACTGCTGCTGATGGCCGCGCTGGTGTTGTTCGGCCGCCCGGCCGCGCTGCTGCTGGACAGCCTGGTGCGCAACAACGCCGTGCTGCCGGGTGTGACCAGCCTGATCCGCTGGCAGAGCCACTGGCACGTGGTGCGCCAGAGCTGGCCCTTCTTCCAGAACGACTTTGCCGGCCGCATCGCCAACCGCGTCATGCAGACCAGCAACGCGGTGCGCGAGAGCGTGGTCTCGTGCATCCGCGCCGTCTGGTACATCCTGATCTACGGCCTCACCGCGCTGGGCCTGATGGCGCTGGCCGACTGGCGGCTGGCCATCCCCACCGTGCTCTGGTTTGTCGGCTACGGCATCTTCCTGCGTCACTTTGTGCCGAAGATGCGCGACCTGGCCAAGACAAGCAGCGAGCTGCGCAGCCTGGTGATGGGCCGCGTCGTCGACAGCTACACCAACATCCTCACCGTCAAGCTGTTCGCACGCTCGCGCGACGAGGACACCTATGTGCGCGAGGTCATCGAGGATCACACGGACGCCATCCGAGCGCACATGCGGCTCATCACCACCTTCATGGCCACGCTGTCGGCGCTCAACTCGATGCTGCTGGTGGGCACGGCGGCCATCGGCATCACGCTGTGGGGCCAGGGGCAGATCGACGCCGGCACGGTGGCCACCGCGCTGCCGCTGGCCTGGAGCATCGCCAACGTGGCCGGCTGGGTGAGCTGGGAAGTGACCGGCATCTTCGAGAACGTGGGTGTGGTGCAGGAGGGCATGGAGACCATCGCCGTGCCGCACGCGATGACCGACAAGCCCGCCGCACGCGAGCTGGCCGTGCCGCACGGGGAGCTGCGCTTCGAGCACGTCACCTTCACCTACGGCCGCAGCGACGGCAAGAAGGTGCTCGACGACCTCAACCTCGTCATCCGGCCTGGTGAGCGCGTGGGCGTGGTCGGCCGCTCGGGCGCCGGCAAGAGCACGCTCGTGAACCTGCTGCTGCGCTTTCACGATCTCGAGCAGGGCAGCATCCGCATCGACGGCGAAGACCTCCGCGAGGTGACGCAGGAGAGCCTGCGCGCGGCCATCGGCATGGTCACGCAGGACACCTCACTGCTGCACCGCTCGATCGCCGCCAACATCGGCTACGGCCGGCCGGGCGCCACGCTGGCCGAGATCGAGGCCGCGGCGCACAAGGCGCAGGCGCACGAGTTCATCATGAGCCTGCAGGACTGGAAGGGCCGCACCGGTTTTGATGCCCATGTGGGCGAGCGTGGCGTCAAGCTCAGCGGCGGCCAGCGCCAGCGCGTGGCCATCGCCCGCGTGGTGCTGAAAGACGCGCCCATCCTGGTGCTCGACGAAGCCACGAGTGCGCTCGACAGCGAGGTCGAGTTGGCCATCCAGAGCCAGCTGCTCGGCCTGATGGAAGGCAAGACCGTCATCGCCATTGCACACCGGCTGAGCACCATCGCGCGCATGGACCGCCTCATCGTGCTCGAGCAGGGCCGCATCGTCGAGCAAGGCACGCACGCCGAACTGCTGGCCCTGGGCCCGGAGCGCGGCCACTACGCCAAGCTGTGGTCGCACCAGAGCGGCGGCTTCCTGCCCGACGAGATCGAAGACAAGTCCGTCAGCGACGACGGCCCGCTCGACGACATGCGTGCCGCCGAGCGCCCCGAGCCCGACACCGACGCCGAGCCGGCGCCGGCGCGCGCCTGAACACCCTTGCCACCGCCCGACCCATGGACCTGATCTCGTTTCTGATCGACTTCGTGCTGCACGTCGACCGCCACCTTGCCGAGTTCGTGGCGGCCTACGGCGCCTGGGTCTATGCGCTGCTGTTCGCCATCATCTTCGTCGAGACCGGCCTGGTGGTGATGCCCTTCCTGCCGGGCGACTCGCTGCTCTTCGTGGTCGGCGCACTGTGCGGCCTGGGGTTGATGAGCCTGCCACTGGCGATGCTGTTGCTCAGCACGGCGGCGATCCTGGGCGACCAGGTCAACTACACGATCGGCCGCCATTTCGGCCCGCGCGTCTTCGGCTGGCCCAACTCGCGTTGGTTCAACCGCGACGCGTTCAACCGCACGCACGAGTTCTATGAGCGCTACGGCGGCGTCACCATCGTCGTGGCCCGTTTCATGCCCTTCCTGCGCACCTTCGCGCCCTTCGTGGCTGGCGTGGCCGAGATGACGCGCGCCAAGTTCAGCGCCTACAACGTGGGCGGCGGCATCCTGTGGGT
>JANPMR010000365.1:0-1832 GCA_031427055.1 Rubrivivax sp. | reverse complement strand
TGCGTGAGCATCGAGCACAAGCTGGGCATCAAGGGCAGCCCGACCGCGGTGCTGCAGTACGGTGACCACGGCGGCGCGGTGGCGCACATCGTGGGCCACGAAAACCGCGGCCTCGAGTACATGTTCATCATGATGAACGCGGCCCGCTACGGCGTGGGCGTGCAAGGCGTGGCGCTGTGTGAGCGCGCCTACCAGCAGGCGGTGAACTTCGCGCGCGACCGCGTGCAGAGCCGGCCGGTGGATGGCTCGCTGAACAAGGCCGCGCCCATCATCCACCACCCCGACGTGCGCCGCATGCTGATGACGATGCGCGCCCACACCGAAGGCTGCCGCGCGATGGCGCTGGTGGGTGCTGCGGCCTTCGACGCGGCGCACGCGCACGCGGATGCCGAGGTGCGCAAAGAGAACCAGGCCTTCTACGAGTTTCTCGTGCCGCTCATCAAGGGCCTGTCGACCGAGGTCAGCCTCGAGGTCGCCAGCCTGGGCGTTCAGGTGCACGGCGGCATGGGTTACATCGAGGAAACCGGCGCCGCTCAGCACCTGCGCGACGCCAAGATCCTGACCATCTACGAAGGCACGACGGCGATCCAGGCCAATGACCTGGTGGGCCGCAAGACGGCGCGCGATGGCGGCGCAGTGGCGCGTGGCATTGCTGGCCAGATCGCCGCCACCGAAGCCGAGTTGCGCGCGCGCGGCAGCGCCAACGGCCTGGCCATGGCGCGCCGGCTTGAAGCCGGCCGGCGCGCGTTGATCGACGTCGTCGACTTCATCGCCGGCGCCAGCAAGACGCAGCCCAACGCCGTCTACGCCGGCAGCGTGCCCTTCCTGATGCTGGCTGGCACCGTGGTGGCGGGTTGGCAGATGGCGCGCGCGCTGATGGTCGCCGAAGACCGCCTGGCGCAGGGCGTCGACCCGGCCTTCATGCAGGCCAAGATCGCCACCGCGCGTTTTTATGGCGACCACATCCTCAACAAGACCACGGCACTGCGCGACAGCATCGTCGAAGGCGCCGAGTCCGTCACCGCACTTGCACTGGAGTCTTTCTGATGCTGCCTGCCGTCCTGCAACGCGTGCCCTTCCCGGTCATCGGCGCGCCGCTGTTCATCATCAGCAACCCCAAGCTCGTCATCGCGCAGTGCATTACCGGCGTGGTGGGCTCGATGCCGTCGCTGAACGCGCGCCCGGCCTCGCAGCTTGACGAGTGGCTGGCCGAGATCACCGAGACGCTGGCCGCCTGGGACCGCGATCACCCCGATCAGCCGGCGGCGCCCTTCGCCATCAACCAGATCGTGCACAAGACGAATGATCGGCTCGAGCACGACATGGAGGTCTGCGCGCGCTACAAGGTGCCGATCGTCATCACCAGCCTGGGCGCGCGCACCGACATCAACGATGCCGTGCATGGATGGGGCGGCGTGGTGCTGCACGACATCATCAACAACGCCTTTGCGCACAAGGCGATCGAGAAGGGCGCCGATGGCCTGGTCGCGGTGGCCGCGGGTGCCGGTGGCCACGCCGGTGTCAAGAGCCCGTTCGCGCTGGTGCAGGAGATTCGCCAGTGGTTCAGCGGCCCGCTGGCCCTGAGCGGCGCCATCGCCACCGGCAACGCGGTGCTGGCGGCGCGCGCGATGGGCGCCGACTTTGCGTACATCGGCTCGGCCTTCATCGCCACCGACGAGGCGCGCGCGTCAGACGCCTACAAGCAGTGCATCGTCGACAGCAACAGCGACGACATCGTCTACAGCAACCTCTTCACCGGCGTGCACGGCAACTACCTCAAGCCCAGCATCCGCAACGCCGGCATGGACCCCGACAACTTGCCCGAGAGTGAC
>JANPMR010000364.1:0-1722 GCA_031427055.1 Rubrivivax sp. | reverse complement strand
GCCACGCACCTGCGCAACGGCCGTGTCGATGGCGCCGCCGTGGCGCAGGTGCTGCGCAGCAAGGGCGGCGCGCGGGTAATCGACGCCGCCGAAGGCCTGGCCTTCCCGGCCTGCGATCTGGCGGTGCAGCAGGCCATCGATGCGGCGCGCGAGCACAGCGTGGCCTTTGCCGGCGTGGTGCGCAGCCACCACTGCGGCGTGCTCGTCGACCACCTGCGCGCCGTGGCAGACGCCGGCATGGTCGGCCTGGCCATGGCCAACTCGCCCGCGGCCATGCCCGCGGCCGGCGGGCGGCATCCCATCTTCGGCACCAACCCGGTGGCGGCGGCTTTTCCGCGCGGCGGTGCCGCCGATGCGCTGCTGATCGACCTCAGCCTGAGCGAGGTGGCGCGCGGCAAGCTGATGGTGGCGGCCAAAGAGGGCCGCAGCATCCCCACCGGCTGGGCGCTCGACGCACAAGGCCAGCCCACGACCGACCCCAAGGCCGGCATGGCCGGCTCGATGCTGCCCATCGGCGCCGCCACCTCGCCCAAGGGCGCGATGCTGGCGCTGGTGGTCGAGTTGCTGGTCACGGCGCTGATCGGCGCCCACTTCGGCTTCGAAGCCAGCAGCTTCTTCGTCGAAGAAGGCAACCGCCCCGGCATCGGCCAGGCCTTCATCGTCATCGACCCCGGCGCGCTGGCCCCGGGCACCGGCAGTGCCGGCTATCTGGCACGCGTCGAGGTGCTGATGGCCGAGATGCTGCGCGACGAGGGCGTGCGCCTGCCCGGCGCGCGGCGCGAGGCGCTGCGCCGGCGTGCGATGGTCGAAGGGGTCGAGGTCAGCGACGCGTTGATCGCCGGCTGGCGCACGGTTTGAGCGCGCCGGTCTGAGCGCGACGATCCAAGCGACGGTCCAGGCGACGGTCCAGGCGACGGTCTAAGCCGCGTCGTCGTTGGCCGCGGCCGCGTCGGCAACTTCGGTTCGGCCGGCGACCTGCCGCCCATCCACGGTGGCCACCCAGCCAGCCTGCGCGGCGGCGCGCTGCAGCAGGCTGCGGGCATCCTTGCCGTGGTCGGGATAGACGGCCAGGCCCACCGCCGCGCCCACGCTGCAGGCCTGGCCTGAGACCTGGATCGGTTGCTGCAACGCGCGCGCCAGTTTGGCGGCCACGCGCTCGCCGTCGCCCGGGGCCTCCAAGCGCCCCAGCAGCACCGCAAAGGCATCGTGACCGAGCGAAGCCACCACGTCGCTGGCGCGCAGGCCGCCACGCAGCCGCACGGCCACCTTGCGGCGCAAGATGTTGGCGGCCTCGGTGCCCAGCCGCGCCGCGGCGCGCGCAAAGCCTTCGACGCGCAGCACGATCAGCACCATCGGCACCGGCTCGCGGTCGCGCAGCGCCAGCAGTTGCGCCATGTGTTCGAGCAGTTGCGCCTCGTGCGGCAGGCCGGTGGCCAGATCGGTGGCATAGGCGGTGCGCGCCGCGCGTTCGACACGCTTGCGCTCGACGGCGTGGCGGATGGCGCGCAGCAGCGCCGCGTCGCCCTCGGACTCGATGACGATGGCCTCGACGCCGCAGCGCAACAAGGCCGACTCGAGCGTGTCGTCGGTGACGGCCGACAGCACCACGACGGCGCTGTCATCGGCGGCAGGTGCGAGGTCGGCGCGCAGCGCCATGGCCGCGAGCTCTTGCGCCGATGCCGCATGCAGCAACACGGCGTCGTGCGCGCGCCGGTCGCGCGC
>JANPMR010000363.1:0-10328 GCA_031427055.1 Rubrivivax sp. | reverse complement strand
GGGTGCGGGTGCCGGTGCCGGTGCCGGTGCCGGTGCCGGTGCCGGTGCAGGTGCAGGTGCAGGTGCAGGTGCAGGTGCCGCTATGGGTGCAGGCACCGCCGCAGGCGCCGGCGTGACGGCCACAGGGGCGGCCGGCACCGGAACCGCCACTGGCGCCGCCGACGGCACGGCCACCGGCGCGCCGGCGCCGCGCGGTGCGCGTGCCCGCTCTTGGGCGATGGCACGCGTCATCGCCTCGCACTCCACCAGCGTGCCGCCGGGCCTTGCAACCTCGTCGCGCAGTCGGCGCAGCCGCAGCATGGCCGCGTCGTAGTCGGCGGCGCCGGCCGTCACGCCCAGGATCGCGGCCCAGTCACGCCAGGCCCTGAGTGCATCGCCATAGGCGTCGATGTTGGCCGCGCGGCAGGAACCGACGGCGGCGGCATCGGGCGGTGGCCTGGCCGCGGCTGCGGTCAGCACCAGCACCTGGGCGCTTTCGGTGGCGATTGCTGCGCCCAGCTGCTTGCACTCGGCCAGGGTCTGGCCCTCGCGCGCCAGCGCGGGCTTGAGATCGCCCAGGCGCGTCTGCAAGGCCTGGTTCTGGCTGCGCGACGCCTCGGGCAAGGCGGCCAGTGCCTGCAGCGCCTGGGCGTGGGCCTGCTGGTTGAGCGCCAGGCACTCGACGACCAATGGATCCGGGCCGGCGATGCGTTGCAGACGTTCCTGCTCGGCGGCCAACGTCTGCGTGGTCTGCTCGCAGTCGCGCAAGGTCCGGCTGTCGCGCGTGGTGGCTGCTCTCAGGGTGGCCAGTTGGGCCTCGAAACCCGAAAGGCGCGACATCATCACCGGATTGAGGCGGTTGCGCCGGGTCGCGGTATCGAGCGCCAAAGTCAGGTCGGCCACGGTCTGCCGGTTGGCCGCGGAGCACACCTTCACGGGCGTGTCCGGCGCCTTGGCGGCGGCACCTTGCGACGCGGCGTGGCCGCTCGCGCCAAGCAAAACCAACAGGACGACCGTTCTGGGCACGACCGAGTGCGTCAACATCCGCGGGACCTCATCAACCCTGTGCGCGAAGCCGTGGCAACGCAGGCAACCGGACGATCACCGGCGGAAAACGAGTCTGCCTGCAGGCACCGCGCCGGCTATGGGAAGAAACCCTGAAGTCGACCCGCCGCCGCGCGGCGCGGCGCGCTCACCACTCGCGCAGCCGCGTGCGCAAGCGCGCGATGGACTGGCTGTGCAGCTGGCAGACGCGGCTCTCGGTGACGCCCAGCACGGCGGCGATCTCCTTGAGGTTCATGTCGTGCTCGTAGTACATGCTCATCACGTACTGTTCGCGCTCGGGCAGGTTCTTGATGGCATCGACCAGGGCCTGGCGCATGCGCTGGTCCTGCAGCCGCGCAATCGGGTTGGCGTCAGCGTCGGCCACGTGGCGGTCGAGGAAGTCGTCGTCGCCCTCGTCGCCGCTCATGTCTTCCAGGTAGATGAGCTGGGTGCCGCGCACCTTGCCCAGCAGCTCTTGGTAGTCGATGAGCGACAGGCCCATCTCGCGCGCGATCTCGCCCTCGCTGGGTGCACGGCCAAAGCGCTGCTCGAGCTTGTGCACGGCCGTTTCGATGCTGCGCTGGTGGCGGCGGTCGCCCCGGCTCATCCAGTCGTTGCCGCGCAACTCGTCGAGCATGGCGCCGCGGATTCGCTGCGTGGCGAAGGTTTCGAATTGCACGCCCTGGCTGGCGTCGAAGCGCGACAGCGCATCGCTGAGGCCGATCATGCCGACCTGGATCAGGTCGTCGAGTTCGACGTTGGCCGGCAGCTTGGCGATCATCTGGTGGGCAAGCCGGCGCACGAGCGAGCTGTACTGCTTGAGCAGCGCACCGGAGTCGAGTTTTCCCTTGGCGGTATACATGGGTCTGCCTCTACGGATTGGCGATGCGTGACGGTGTTGGCGACGCAAGCACCGCCGTTGCCGCCTTCTGCCTGACCACGGGCATCCGGTCGGGCGGCGCCATCGGGCTGGGCGGCGGCTGCAACTCGTCGAGCGCGAGTTGCGCCGCGAGCAATGCGGCCAGCGCGTCGTCTGGCGCATCAGAGAGCTCGCCCGCCGGGTCGATGAGTGCGGTGTGAAGCAAGCTGGCGCCCAGGAAGCGGTCAGCGCAGTCGGCCAGGCTGGCGCCAATGGCGGCGGCGCGCGGCGACAGGGTGGATGCGGTGAGAAACAGGTCGAAGGTCATCAGGTCACAGCGCCGCACCAGCAGCTTGAGGTTGGCGTAGGCGTGCTTGATGCTATCCGGGTGATCGGCGCCCAGCAGCAGCGGGCGCGCCGCGCGGCGCCTGAAAACGCGAGCCAGCTCCGGGCCTTCGGCGTGCAGCAGCAGCACCTCGGCGTCGGGCGCAGCGCGCTGCACGGCGTCGATGAATCCGGCGGCCGAGCCGCGGGTGTCGATGTAGCTCAGCGGCAGGCCGCGTGCCGGCAGGTAGCTCACGCGCGGCGACAGCCGCTCGACGCAAGCGGCCAGGTCGACGCGCGACAGTTCGTGCGGTGGCGGCGAGGTCGAACCGGCATCCACCACCAGCACCTCGCGGCCTTGCGCGGCAAACACGGCGGCCACGCGGTCGAGCACCAGACCACTGAAGGGCACGTGCGGGTTGGCCACGAGGGGCAGCACATGGCGGCGGCGGCCGGCAAACAGGCGGCGCAGGCCGTCGGCCTGGTCCAGGGGGCCGGAGCGGGCGGGTGCGTAGAAGTCACTCATCGGGGAGGGCATCGGGTCCGGGTTTACATCGCGGCGGCGGCACTGGCCGCGCCGGCCGCGCTGGCCGCACTTGAGGCCGGCAGGCCGGCGAAGATGAGGTTGACGTCACCCGCGTCGAGCCGCCAGGCGGCACCGCTGGCGCTCTTGAAGGCCCGCTGCACCAGCGCGCCGGCCGACAGGCGGTGCCAGTCCTCGGGCACGCGTTGGCCGTTGGCCACTGCCAGCACCTTGAGCTTGTGGCGGATCATGGCGTCGAGCGCCGGGGCGAGCTTCACGGCTTCGTCGAGCTTGGACAGGATCACGCCGTGGCAGCTGTTGGCGGCGTAGGCACCCAGCTGATCCTCGATGGTCTCGCCCTGGGCCGAGGCGTTGACCACCAGCAGCCGGCTGATCGAGCCGTGCGAAAGCATCTCGAGCAGCTCACGCGTGCGGGTGTCGCGCTGCGCCATGCCGGCGGTGTCGATGAGCACCATGCGCTTGCCCGACAGCAGGTCGAGCAGGTCTTCGAGCGAGGCGCGGTCATGTGCGGTGTGCACCGGCACGCCCAGGATGCGCCCGTAGGTGCGCAGTTGTTCGTGCGCGGCCACGCGGTAGGCGTCCAGCGTGATGAGGCCCAGGTTGGCCGCACCGTGCTGGGTGGCAAAGGCCGCCGCCAGCTTGGCGGTGCTGGTGGTCTTGCCGACGCCGGTGGCGCCGATGAGCGCGAAGATGCCGCCGGTGTCTTCGAGCGAGCTGTCACGCTCGCCGGTGACGAGATTGCGTTCGAGCACACCGCCGGCCCACTGTGTCTCGTCGATGTCCATCGGCAAGCTCTCGACCAGACGGCGAATGAGGGCCGGCGAGAAGCCCATCTCGAGCAGGCGCTGCGCGAGCTGGGCCTGGCGCGGTTGGCGCTGCAGCTTCTCCATGAAGGCCAGGGCGCCAAAGCGCTGCTCGATCAGGCCGCGCATCGAGCGCAGCTCGGACATCATCTCGATCTGTTCGCCGCGGCCGGCCAGCATCGGCAGCACCGCGGCGGGCGCGGGCGGCGGTGCTGCCGGCGGCGGCGCAGACGCCATGCGAACCTCGTCACGCAGCACCGGCACGTCGCGCAGCACCTCGGCCGTGCCGTCGGCGTCGCGCGCGGCCTGCCGTGCCGCGATGTGGCGGGTGCGTGCAGCTTCGATCGGGGCCACCGCCGGCGCAGCCATGCGCGCCGGCTCGGGCGCGGCGGCCACTTCGGCAGCCTCGGCGTCGCGCTGCGCCTGGCGGCGCTTGAGCATGCGCGGGCGCACGTAATCCTGAAACGACAAGGTGCTCATCTGCAACTGCTCGATGTCCTGCTGCACGTCGGCGTCCATCGGCGGGTCTTGACGCGTCTCGCCGCGCGCTTCGGCACGCTGGGCCAGGCGCGACTCGGGCCTCGCCTCGGCGCGTGTCTCGGGCCTGGATTCGGGTCGGCTGGCGGGCCGAGACACGGGCGCCGAGACGGCTCGCGCGGGCGATCGCGAAGGGCTCGACGCGCTGTCCGGCATGCCGATGCGCTCGAGCTGCGCCACGCTCTCCGGCGCCATCGCCAGCACCTCCACGCCTTCGGCGCAGGGCCGGGTGGACATCACGACGGCGTCGTCGCCAAAGGCCTGCCGCACCAGGGCCAGGGCCTCACGCGAGGTGCGGGCGGTGAATCGTTTGAGGTTCATGCGGCCTCCGAATAGTTGAGTCGCGCGTCAGGGTTCGTCATGCGTGGGCTCCGATGATCGAACCGATGCGGATCGAGTGTGTTTCAGGGATCTCGCTGTGCCCCAGCACCTTGAGGCGCGGCGACGAGCGGCGCAGCAGGCGCGACAGCGGGGCACGGATCAGGTCGGGCACCAGCAGGCAGGCCGGCAGGCCCATGTCTTCTTGCTGGCGCGCTGTTTCGGCGGCGCTGCGCGTCAGCTGGTCGGCCACGCCGGGGTCGAGCGCCGCGCCGTGCGGTGAGCTCAGGGCCTGGGTGACCAGGCGCTCGAGCTCGGGGTCGAGCGCGATCACGTCGAGCTCTTTCACCGGGCCGTAGATCTGCTGCACGATGGTGGCGGCCAGATGGGTGCGGATGCGCCGTGCCAGTTCGGCCGGGTCGGTGACGGTGGCCGCGTGCTCGGCCAGGCACTCGACGATGGAGCGCATGTCGCGGATGTGCACGCCTTCTTCCAGCAGCAACTGCAGCACGCGTTGCAATGTGGCGATACCGACCATCTTGGGAACCACGTCTTCGATCAGTTTGGGGGCCAGCTTGGTGACATGTTCGACCAGCATCTGGGTCTCCACGCGGCCCAGCAGCCGTGCCGCATTTACCTGCATCAAGTGTGAGAGATGGGTGGCAATCACGGTGGCGCAATCAACCACGGTAAAGCCGGCCATTTGAGCCATGTCGCGGTAGCGCTCCTCGATCCAGAACGCGGGCAGACCGAAGGCCGGGTCGGTGGTCTTGGTGCCCGGCAACTGTTGCGCCGCGCCGCCGGGGTTGATGGCCAGCAGCATGCCCGGCAGCGCCTCGGCCTCGCCCACCACGGCGCCGCGCAATGTCACGCGGTAGTAGCTGGGCCGCAGCTCGACCAGGTTGTCGCGGATGTGCACCGGCGGCGGCAGGAAGCCGACGTCCTGCGCAAACTTCTTGCGCACGCCCTTGATGCGGCCCAGCAGATCGCCCTGGCGGGCCTTGTCGACCAGCGCGATCAGGCGGTAGCCCACCTCGAGCCCCAAGGTGTCGACGGGCGTGAGATCGTCCCAGGTGGCCTCGGCACTGCCGGTCTGCACCTCGGCGCCGATGGCGCGTTCGGGTTGCGTGGCGGCCGCGCGCTGCTGCTTGAAGAGCTGCCAGGCCAGCAGGCCCAGGCCCGACGCGACGATCAAGAACACCAGGTGCGGCATGCCGGGCACCAGGCCCAGCAAGGCCACCACGCCGGCGGCCACCGACAGCGCCTGCGGCGAGTCGAACACCTGGCCGCGGATCTGCGTGCCGATGTCTTGCTCTTTGCCGACGCGAGACACCACCATCGCCGAGGCCACGGAGATCAGCAGCGCCGGGATCTGCGCCACCAGCGCGTCGCCCACCGCCAGCGTGACGTAGGACGAGGCCGCCTGCCCGGCGTCCATGCCGTGCATGGTGACGCCGATGATGAAGCCGCCGAAGATGGTGATGAACAGGATCAGCAGGCCGGCCATGGCGTCGCCGCGCACGAACTTGCTGGCGCCATCCATGGAACCGAAGAAGTCGGCCTCTTCGGCGACTTCGCTGCGGCGCTTGCGCGCCTCTTTTTCGTCGATGAGGCCGGCGTTGAGATCGGCGTCGATGGCCATCTGCTTGCCCGGCATGGCGTCGAGCGCAAAGCGTGCCCCCGACCTCGGCAATGCGTTCGGCGCCCTTGGTGACGACGACGAAGTTGATGACGACCAGGATCGCAAAGACGATCAGGCCGACAGCGAAGTTGCCGCCGATCAGGAAGTGCCCAAAGGCCTCGATCACCTTGCCGGCGGCGCCGGGGCCGGTGTGGCCCTCGAGCAGCACCACACGCGTCGAGGCCACGTTGAGCGACAGGCGCAGCAGCGTCGTCACCAGCAGCACCGTGGGCAGCGCAGCAAAGTCCAAGGGCTTGATCATCTGCGCCGAAACCATCATCACCACCAGCGCCAGCGCGATGTTGAAGGTGAACAGCAGGTCGAGCACGAAGGGCGGCAGCGGCAGCACCATCATGGCCAGCATCATGACCACGAAGCCCGGCAGCACCATGGCCTTGATGGCGTTGGCCTGCGCGCCATCGCCAGGGCCGAACCAGGCGTTCAGGCGGGCGACGAGCGCGTTCATGTCGCGACCCCGGCGTCATGGGTGGCGGGGTCCAGATCGGCGGGCACCTCGGGCCTCGGCGCCAGCGCGGTCATCGCGCGGCCGGCGGCCATGGCGTCGCGCAACTGGTAGACCCAGGCCAGCACCTGGGCCACGGCGCTGAACAGGCGCGCCGGGATCTCCTGGTCGATCTCGGTGTGCGTGTAGAGCGCGCGCGCCAGCGGCGCTGCCTCCAGCACCGGCACCTTGGCTTCCCTGGCAAGGTCGCGGATGCGCAGCGCGATCAGGTCGGCGCCCTTGGCAACGACACGCGGCGCGGCCATCGTGGCCTCGTCGTACTTGAGCGCCACGGCGTAGTGGGTGGGGTTCATCACCACCAGGTCGGCGCCGGGCACGGCGGCCAGCATGCGGCGATTGGCCATCTCGCGCATGCGCAACTTGACCTTGGCCTTGACCTCGGCGTTGCCCTCGACTTCCTTGTATTCCTGGCGCATCTCCTCGGCGCTCATGCGCAGCCGGCGCTGCAGCATGAAGCGCTGCAAGGGCACGTCCACCAGCGCAAACAGCCCCAGCACGCCGGCCACCGGCAGCAGGCCCGCGAGGATGAGTTCGCCGCTGGCCGCCAGCGCTGCCGGCAGCGGCATGGCCAGCAGCTGGGCGTGTTGCATCCAGTGGCGCGAAAGGTAGAACGCGGCCACGCCGCCGAGAATCAGGGCCAGCGAGCTGGCCTTGAGCGCGTCGGTGAGCTGATGCATCGAGAACATGCGCCCGAGACCGGCCAGCGGGTTGATCTTCTCGAACTTGGGCTCCAGCGGCGCGAACGTGAAGTTCCAGCCGCCGGCCAGCAGCCCCGCAGCCAGCGCCGCCAGCAGCACGATGCCAAACAGCGGCAGCAGCAACAGCAGCATCTGCAGGCCCAGGTCGCCCAAGCGCGCCGCCATGGCGCCGGGCTGGGCCAGCAAGGCGGCGTCGAAGTGCAGGCCCTTGGACAGCAGGCGGCCGGCGCCCGTGATCAGGTGTGGCGTGAGCACCGCGGCCAGGCCCACGCCCAGGCCCAGCGCCGCGAAGTGACCCAGATCGCGCGAGCGCGCCACCTGCCCTTCAGTGCGCGACTTCTTGAGCTTGCGCTCGGTGGCAGGTAGTTGGCGGTCTTGTGCGTTGTCGGCCATGGCTTGCGGTGCTCACGGAGGAGCCCGGCAAAGTAGAAGGGGCTCCAAGATGGAGCCCCGCCATGGTGCCGGCCGCAGCGGCCGACTTGAGCGCGATAAGCGGGGTAAAGGCTGATGTGTTCGGCGCCCTGCCCCGCGGCGTCTAGAACCCTAGCGACGCCAGCAGGTCGTCGACCTCGCCCTGGTTGCTGACAACATCGGTGCGGCCCTCGGCATTGACCACGGGCCCGTGCAGGATGTTCGGGTCGACCTTCTCGCGCTGGTCGGGTGGCACCACCTGCACCAGCAGCTTGACGAGGCTGTCTTCGAGGTCGTTGGCCAGTGTCACCACCTTGGCCACCACCTGGCCAGTCAGATCGTGAAAGTCCTGCGCCATCATGATGTCGGTCAGGTGGCCGTCGATCTGGGCGGTGCGCTGCTCGATGTCCTTGACGAAGTTGAGCACCGCGCCACTGGCCACCGCTCTCACCGGGTCGGCCACGATGGCCGCAGCGATGGCGCGCGTGGCCTCGCTGATCGCGGCGTGGTCGGCCTTGGCCTGGTCGACCGAATTGAGCACCTTGTTGGCGGCCTCGGCGGTCTTGGTGGCGATGTAGGTCAGGCGGCTGCGCGCGTCGGGCAGGCCGTCGGTGGCGAGCTGCAGCTTGGGCATCACCCCGAGCTGCTTCATGGTGTCGTGCAGCTGGCGGGTGATCGATCCGAGCTGCTGAAACACCTCGGATGAAACCTGCTGCGGCTCGGAGCGCTCAAGGGTACTGACGTCGTCCATCTTCATGTCCTGGCTCCAAGTTAAGCGGTGGCGGAAAGCTTGAGGAGGATCTTCTGGACCTTCTCCTCGAGCGTCGCCTTGGTGAAGGGCTTGACGATGTAGCCGGCGGCGCCGCTCTGCGCGGCCAGCACGATGTCTTCCTTGCGTGCCTCGGCCGTCACCATCAGCACCGGCAGATGCTTGAGCGAGTCGTCGGCCTTGATGGCCTTGAGCAGGTCAAAGCCGTTCATGTTGGGCATGTTGATGTCCGAGACCACGAAGTCATAGCGCGAGTTGCGCAGCATGTTCAGCGCCACGGCGCCGTCTTCGGCCTCATCGGCGTTGTTGCAGCCCATTTCCTTGAGCAGGCCGCGCACGATGCGGCGCATGGTGGAGAAATCGTCGACGATGAGGAACTTCAACTCGGTGGTGTTCATGGGCGGACCTCGGGCGAATGGGCTCTGGCGTTTATCGGCGGGCGGTGGCTGGACTTGAAGGATTCTGCGCCGGCTGCGCGGCCGGCGCCGCCGCAACCGGCGCCGACGCGGCGGCCGTTGCCGCGGCCGTAGCAGCGGCCGTGGCAGCCACCGGCTCCTCGATTGGCGGTGTGGGCTCTGGCGCGACGCGAAAGACGCGCTCCTCGGCCTCGCGCGTCATCACGATGATGCTGATGCGGCGGTTGGTCGGGCCCGTGGGGTCGCGGCGGTCGAAGGGGTTGCTGGCCGCCAGGCCCTGCACGCGCAGCACCTGGTCTTCGGGCAGTCCGCCGGCCAGCAGCTCGCGGCGCGAGGCGTTGGCGCGGTCGGCACTGAGCTCCCAGTTGCTGTAGCCGCGGTCACGGCCCGGGAAGGGCAGCGCATCGGTGTGGCCCTCGAGCGTCAGCCGGTTGGGCACCTCGCCCAGAATGCCGCCGATCTCGCGCAGCAGCTCGCGCATGTAGGCCTGCACCACCGCACTGCCACTGGCAAACATGGCACGCTGGTCGGCATCCACGATCTGGATGCGCAGGCCGTCGTTGGTCATCTCCAGCAAGATCTGCGACGCCATGCCCTTGAGCAGGGGGTTGGCGGCCAGCTTGGCCTCCATCTTGGTCTTCAGGTCCTGCAGCCGTGATACCTCGGCACGGATCTGCTGTTCCTTGAGCTGGTGCAGGTTGACGGTGGACCGCTTGGCCTCGGTCTCGCCGCGCTTGTACTGGCCGGTGCTGCGCGTCAAGTCTTGCCCGCCGCCCTTGACGACGTGCGAAGAGTCGCCCGAACCCGAGCCGCCGCCCAACATCGAAATCTTCAGTGGCGCCGCAAAGTAGTCGGCAATGCCCTTCTTGTCGCCTTCGGTGGTGCTGCCCAGCAGCCACATCAGAAGGAAGAAGGCCATCATGGCCGTCACGAAGTCGGCATAGGCAATCTTCCAGGCGCCGCCATGGGTGGCATGGCCGCCCTTCTTGACGCGCTTGATGATGATCGGCTGCAGCTTCTTGGCGTCCCCAGCCATCACGTGCCCCCAGGCTTGTCGCTGCGCGCCTTCGCCACCCCCCGAGGGGGCTCATGCAACGGGCCGGCGGAGCCGGACCCGTGCATGGCCTTGGTCGGGCTCGTCGTGGCGAGGATCACTTCTTGCCCTTCACGTGGCCTTCGAGTTCGATGAAGCTGGGTCTGTCGCCCGAATACAGCACCTTGCGGCCGAACTCGATGGCGACCTGCGGCGCGTAGCCCTGCATGCTGGCCAGGAGCGTGGTCTTGATGCACTGCAGCTCTTTGCCGGCGTCATCCATCTTCTGTTCCATCAAGCCGGCCAGCGGCTCGGCAAAGGCGTAGGCCAGCAAGATGCCCAGGAAGGTGCCGACCAGGGCCGAGCCGATCATGCCGCCCAGCACTGCC
>JANPMR010000362.1:0-8342 GCA_031427055.1 Rubrivivax sp. | reverse complement strand
GCATGGATGAACGCGGCGGCCTCGGCCATTGGCGCCAGCGTCGGGTCGGCAAACAGCTTGTCGGCCAGCGGCTCCAGCCCCGCCTCGCGGGCGATCATGCCCTTGGTGCGACGCTTGGGCTTGTAGGGCAGGTAGAGGTCTTCGAGCTCCTGCTTGGTCGGCGCGGCCTCGACGGCGGCGCGCAGCACAGGCGTGAGCTTGCCCTGCTCGTCGATGCTCTTGAGCACCGCGGCGCGCCGATCTTCCAGCTCGCGCAGGTAGGTCAGGCGGGTGTCCAGCTCGCGCAGCTGGATGTCGTCGAGGCCGTCGGTGGCTTCTTTGCGATAGCGCGCGATGAAGGGGACGGTGGAGCCGGCGTCGAGCAGTTCGACAGCGGCGAGCACTTGGGCCGGCCGAGCCTTGATCTCGGCGGCGATTTGCAGAACGATCTTGTTCAAGAGACGGGGCAGCGCAAAAGCGGCGGAGTTTACCCAGCGAGCCAGTCCGCCACGCCCTGCCCGGCCGCGCGCCCGGTGGCGAAGCTGGTGGTGAGCAGATAGCCGCCCGTGGGCGCCTCCCAGTCGAGCATCTCACCCGCACAGAACACGCCCGGCAGCGCGCGCAGCATGAAGCGCGCGTCCAGCGCTTCGAAGCGCACGCCGCCCGCGCTGCTGATGGCCTCGTCGATGGGCCGCGGTGCGCTCACCGTGATCGGCAGCGCCTTGATCTGCGCGGCAAAGCGCGCCGGGTCGGCCTGCGCGGCGCGCGGCACGATTTCCCACAGCAGCGCGGCCTTGGCGCCGGCCAGGTGCAGCCGCGTCTTGAGGTGCGTGGCCAGCGAGCGAGGGCCGCGTGGATGAGCCAACTCGGCCGCCACCCAATCGAGCGGGCGATCCGGCAGCAGGTCGAGCTCGAACCTGGCCGTGCCCTGCGCCGCCAGCGCATCGCGCAGCAGTGCCGACGCAGCATAGATGAGGCTGCCCTCGACGCCGCCGGCGGTGAGCACGAATTCGCCGCGCTGATGCCATTCGCCCACGCGCACGGCCACCGACTTGATCGGCTCTCCGGCATGGCGCTGGCGCAAGTGCTCGCTCCAGGGCACGTCGAAGCCGCAGTTGGCCGGCTGCAGTGGCGCCAGCTCCACCCCGCGCGCTTGCAGCCAGGGCCACCAGGCGCCGTCCGATCCCAGCCGCGACCAGCTGGCGCCGCCCAGCGCCAGCACGGTGGCGGCGGGGCGCAGTGTGATCGGGCCGGCAGGCGTGTCAAGCGCCAGCGCGCCGTCGCCGTCCCAGCCGGTCCAGCGGTGACGCATATGAAAGCGCACACCCTGCACGCGCAGCCGGTGCAGCCATGCGCGCAGCAGCGGCGCGGCCTTCATGTCGAGCGGGAAGACGCGGCGCGAACTGCCGACAAAAGTCTGCACGCCCAGTCCTGCGGCCCAATCGCGCAACTCGGCCGGGCCGAAGGCCTGCAACAGCGGCTGCAGCAACGCCGCCCGCGTGCCATAGCGCCCGACGAAATCCGGCAAGGGCTCGGCGTGCGTCAGGTTGAGCCCGCCCTTGCCGGCGAGCAGGAACTTGCGGCCCACCGAGGGCATGGCGTCGAAGACATCGACGCCCACGCCGCGCGCAGCCAAGGCCTCGGCCGCCATCAGCCCCGCCGGGCCGCCGCCGATCACGGCCACGCGGCCGGCTGTCATGTCGACCTTGGGCGCTGCGTTCGGATGGGCTGGGTTCGACATCGCGGCCGACTGTACGGCACCGTGACAATGCAGCCATGGACTCGACGCTGTGGCTGTTGGTGGCCGGTGCGGCAGCGGCCGGCTTCGTGCAAGGCCTGACCGGCTTTGCCTTTGGCCTGGTGGCGACATCGATCTGGGCCTGGTGGCTGCCGCCGCAACTGGTGGCCGCGATGGCGGTGTTTGGCGCCATGACAGGGCAGATCGCCACCATGCTGGTGGCGCGCAGGCCGATGCAATGGCCGCGCCTGGCGCCGCTGCTGGCTGGCGGCCTGTGTGGCCTGCCGCTGGGCGTGTGGCTGCTGCCGCAGATCGACACCACGAGCTTCCAGTTTGGCTTGGGCGCCCTGCTGGCGATTTGGTGCCCGACGATGCTGATGTCCGCTCGCATCCCGCGCATCACCGTCGGCGGGCGCTGGGCCGATGCCACAGCCGGCATGGCCGGCGGCATTGCGGGCGCCTTCGGTGGCTTCACCGGCCCGCTGCCCACGCTGTGGTGCACGCTGCGCGGCTGGGACAAGGACGTGCTGCGCGGCGTGATCCAGAACTTCAACCTCGTGATGCTCACCGTCACCTTCATCAGCTATCTGGCCACTGGCGTGGTGACGCAATCCATGCTGCCGCAGATGGCCGCGGTGGCGCCTGCGCTGCTGCTGCCGGTGCTGCTGGGCGCGCGGCTGTACACCGGCATCAGCCCCGATGCCTTCAGGCGCGTGGTGCTGGCGCTGCTGACGTGCGCGGGCGTGGCGCTGCTGTTGAAGTCCGCGCCGATGCTGATGCAGCGGTGATCAGCCGCGGCTCTCGAACACGCCCAGCTTCTTGTGCAGCGGCGTCTCGTCGGCGATGAAGAGGAAGGCTGGCGCATCGGCTGAAAGATTGGCCAGCGTGATGGCGCTGTAGCCCGGCGCGCAGCAGGTGTCGGCCTCGGTAAGCACGAAGCGCTGGTCCTCGACCTGCACATCGGCTGCGCCTTCAATGAGGTGGAACACCATCGCGGGTGATCGCACCGGCAGCGCGACGGTCTGCCCCGGCCGCAACATCTGCGCGTAGAAGCCCAGGATGTTCTGCGCGTCGCCACCGGTCTCGGGGTTGGTGTAGGTGATCTGCACACTCGTCAGATCGCTCTGGTTGTGCGCCAACGCCAGCAGCGCGGCGCGCGCCTCGGCCCAGGGGTAGCGCAGCATCGGGTAGGGCTTGTCGGCGCGCTCGAAATCCACCGACGGCACCATGCCGCCGCGCGCGTACAGCACGTCGCCGCGGTCTTGGCTGACGGCCTGGCGCGGGCCGTCGATGTGGTAGCTGGCCTCCATGTAGTAGACCAGCGGCAGGTCCAATACATCGAGCCAGACCACGGGCTGGTCGCCATCGTGGCCATGCTCGTGCCACAGCCCGGTGGGCGTGAGGATCAGGTCGCCGCGGCTCATCACGCACTTCTCGCCGCCCACCGTGGTGTAGGCGCTTTCGCCCTCGACGATCATGCGCACGGCGTTGGGCGTGTGGCGGTGTGCCGGTGCCCACTCGCCGGGCAGCAGCAACTGCATGCCCAGGTAGATGGCGGCGCTGGCCTGCATCTTCTCGAGCCCGTGGCCGGGGTTGGCCAACACGAGCACGCGGCGCTCGGCCTTCTCGATCGGCGTCAGCTCGCCGGCCCGCAGCAGCAGCGGCCGGATCGTCAGGTACGGCCAGCAGGTGGCCTGCGTCTTGCGCGTCGGCACCGTGGGCGGCAGCACGCCGCGCAGGCTGGGCCACAGCGGCACGAGGTTGAGTGCGGTCAGCGCATCGCGGTAGTCCTGCGGCAGGTCTTCCAGGCGGCCGAGTTCGTTCACGTTCGTCTCCGGTATCAGTGCGGGGGCTGCGCCGGGCCGCTCCCAAGCGGCCCCGCCATCCCCTCGGGGGATCGGCTGCGGTACGCCGCAGCCGAGGGGCGTCATGTCACCAGGCAGTTCGAAACGTTCCAGCCGTAGAGCCACTCCATCGCATCGTAGAAGCGCTCGGGCGTGCGGCCCTTCCACATCTCGTTGCGCACCAGGCGCTCCACGTCCTTGGCATGGTAGATGCGCCCCATCTCGCGCGCCGACAGCACGATGCGCGCCGTGCGCGCCACGCGCGAGCGCTGGTAGAGATCGAGCGCGCGGCCCCAGTCCTTGCCGTGCACGCGCAGCGCCTCGCCCAGGGTCACGCCGTCTTCCATCGCCATGCACGCGCCCTGCGCCAGGTATTGCGTGGTCGGGTGCGCCGCATCGCCCAGCAGCGTGGCGCGTCCGAAGACCCAGGTGGCGATGGGCTCGCGGTCTGCCGTGGCCCAGCGCTTCCAGTTCCTGGGCAGGTCGATGAGCTGGCGCGCCTTGGGGCAGATGCCCTGGAAGTAGCTCTGCACTTCCTCCTTGCTGCCTTCGGTGACGCCCCATTCCTCGGCCTCGCGGCTGTGGAAGGTGACGACCACGTTGTACTGCTCGCCGCCGCGCAGCGGGTAGTGCACCAGGTGGCAATTGGGGCCGACCCAGATGCTGGCCGCGTTCCAGCGCAGGTTCTCGGGAAAGTCGTCCTTGTCGATCACCGCCCGGTAGACGACATGGCCGGTGACGCGCGGGGCATCGTTGACGTACTGCGCGCGCACCACCGACTTGCCGCCGTCGGCGCCGATCAGCGCCTGGCCGCGGTGCCGCGCGCCACCGGTGCAGTGCACCGTGACGCCACCGTCGTCTTGCGCGACACGCTCGACGCGGCTGTGCGTCAGCAGCTCGACGCGGCCGCTGTCTTGTGCGCCTTCCAGCAGCGACAGGTGCACGTCGGCGCGATGGATCACCGCATACGGATTGCCAAAGCGCTGGCGGAAGGCCTCGCCGGTGGGGATCGATGCCACCTGGTACCCGTCCAATGCGTCGTGCATCACCATGCAGTCGGTGTAGACGGCGCGGCTGCGCGCCTTGGCGCCAACGCCCAGCGCGTCGAAAGCGTGGAATGCGTTGGGCCCGAGCTGGATGCCGGCGCCGATCTCGCCGATCTGCGCCGACTGCTCCAGCACCTTCACCGTGAAGCCCTGGCGCACGAGCGCCAGCGCCGCGGCAAGGCCGCCGATGCCGCCGCCGGCGATCAGGACGGGCAATGCGTTTGATGCGTCGGTCATCGGGTTCTCCGCGGTGCAATGCGGCCAGGGCACCGATGCGGCATCGGCAGGCGGACATCTTCGTCGAGTTTGGGTTGAAAGATCGCCAGCGCCCCGACGACACAGCCTTACCCGCTCGCCACATGATCACCCATCCATGCCCAACGCCGCCACCGCCACGATGTTCCTCGCGCTTGCAGCCGTGGCTGCGGGCGCGTGGCCGCCGCCGCTCTTCGCTGCACCTGCCTCGGCCTGCCGCGCCGAGAGCGGCACACGCGCGCCGCTCGTGGTCGAGCTCTACACCTCCGAGGGCTGCAGCTCCTGCCCGCCCGCCGACCGCTGGCTGTCGACCCTCAAGGGCCGGCCTGACGTGCTGGCGCTGGCCTTCCACGTCAACTACTGGGACCACCTGGGCTGGCCCGACCGCTTTGCCTCGCCCGAGATGACGGCGCGGCAGCGCGACATCGCGCGGCTGGCCGGCAGCCGCTCGGTCTACACGCCGCAGGTCGTGGTGCAGGGCCGCGACTGGACCGCGTGGCCCAAGCTGCCCGATGTGCCGGCTGCCGCGGCGATCGGCCTGGCACTGACGCGCGACGGCGAGCGCGTCACCGCGACGGTGCCGGCCACATCCGGCACGCCGCCGCGCCTGGCAGGCTACTGGGCCGTGCTCGAAGACCAGCACCAGAGCCGCGTGCGCGCGGGCGAGAACGCTGGCGAGACGCTGCGCCACGACCACGTGGTGCGCCTGTACCAGCCGGTGCCCGGCTGGGCCGCGGCGCAGGGCGGCAGCGCGCAGCTGATGGTGTCGGCGGGGCTGCCAGCGTTTCCGCGCCGCGTGGCCTTTGTGGTCACCGATGCCGCGACGCAACGGCCGCTGCAGGCACTGGCGCTGGGCTGCTGAACCGCGCGTCCCCAAGCTGATGGAGCGGGCCGCAGCATCCGACACCTTCGGCCCTTACAGTCGTCCGACCCTCACTGCCGTCTCGCGCCATGCTGCAGATCCGATTGCACTTCTTGACGGCCTTGCTGACCACCTTGTTCTGCAGTGCCAGCCAGGCCCAGACCACCGCTGCGCCGCGCAACTGGTTCGAGCTCACCGGCGTCGCCGCCACCTGGCAGATGCAGACCCGCAGTGACTACCTGACCTTTGGCCCCGCGAGCACAGCGCCTCCCGTCGACGTCGAGAGCACGCTGCGGGCGCCACGCCGCGGCAACATCACCGGTCTGTCGTTTGGCCGCCTGATTGGCGAGCGCTGGCGCGTCGAAGTGGCGCACTCGCGCAGCCAGCGTTCGGGTCTGGCCACGCTGGGCGCCGATCTGGATGTGGGCGGCATCACCTACCTCAGCGGCACGGTGCTGGCATCCGACATCAAGCTCACCACCTTGGCCGTCAACGGTGGCCTGGCATTGATCAAGAACGAAGGCGCCGAGCTGGGCCTGAGCTTGGGCGGCATGTGGACACGGACCTCGCTGCGCACCGATGGCATCACGGCCTACGCCAGTGGGGCCGTGCCCGCGAACCGCTATGCCTCCGATGGCGGTGACACCGTCCCCACGCTTTTGCTGGGCGGTTTCGGCCACTGGGACTGGGGCCCCCACTGGCGGCTGCAAGGGCGCGCCGCGTTCGGTGTGGATGGCGAGCGCCACAGCCAGCTCAGCGTCGCGGCGCAATGGCGGCCCAATCCGCACCTGGGCATCGGTCTGGGCTACCGCTACACCGAGACCGAACTCGACATGACCCATTCTTTCATCGGCACCAGCCGGCTGCAGCTCAAGTACCGAGCCCATGGCCCCATGCTGAGCATGGCGCTGGGGTTCTGACCTGTTCAGAACACGGCGTGATCGCCGCGCTCGGGCGTGGCCTCACCCCGCAGCAGGCGGGCCTGGAAATCGAACAGTGTCTCGGTGCCGGTGGATGGCGTGGCCGCGGCGTCGTAGCGGCCACTCACCGGGTCCAGCACCAGCATTGACTCGGTGGCGTAATAGCGGCCGATGCGCGCCAGCTCGGCCTTCTCTGCCAGCGCCGGCACGACGCGCCCGAGGGTACCGAGCACGCCGACGATGACGCCCAGCAAGGCCACCGGCGCCTGCCGGATGCGCACCGGCCGGCCCAGCAACGCAAACAAATGCTCGCCCTGCTGGCGCGGCGTGATGGCCTCGCCAGGGCCGCCGATGGGCAGGATGCGGCGCTGCCGGCCCAGGGCGTCCAGACAAGCCGCGAGGTACTCGCCCAGGTCGCCGTCGCTGATCGGCTTGCAGGCGGTGAGCCTGCCGTCGCCGAAGACGAGAAAGTGCTTGCCACGGCGGACGCGCTCGACCTGCCCCGACAGCGACTTGAAGAAGGCCGTCGGGCGCATGATCGAGTAGACGAGGCCCGACTCGACAAGCTGCTGCTCGAAGGCGAGCTTGGCCTGCTGGAACGCCAGCAGCGGCTTTTGCACGCAGACGGCCGACAGCAGCACGAAGTGCCGCACGCCGATGGCCTGCGCGGCTTCGAGCAGGTTCACGTGCGCCCGGTGGTCGATGGCCCAGGCGTCGCGCGGCGCGCCGGTGCGCGACGCCAGGCAGGACCGCGGGCGTCCAAGCGCCGCCAACCCCGGCGCGCACGGCGGCCTGACCGATGGTGCCCGTGGCGCCGACGACGAAGACGCGGCTCAAGGTCTGCGCCTCAAGGTCTGCGCCTCAAGGCCAGCGATTCAAGGCCATGACTGCTGTGCCGAAGCCGGCCATCAGACAGCACTTGCCCACAGCAACCGCCCGCGCTACCCACGCAGCGCCGCGCGCAACTGCTGGCTGATCTCTGGCCGCTCCTTGAAGGGGTCGCTGGGGTTGCGCTGCAGCATGCGGTCTTCCATCAACGTCTGCACGCCGGCCAGTGCCTTGGGGTGGCTGTAGATGTAGAAGCGGTCGGCGTCCATGGCCTCGAAGACGAACTGCGCCACCTGCGCCGCCGTCAGCTTGCCGCTGCCCACCGCCTTCTCGCTCATGGCCTTGGCGATGAGCTGGCTGCGCGTCGGCGCCGCGTCGTCGGCAAACTCCGCCGGCCGGATGCGCTCGCTGAGGTGGATGCCGGTGGGCACGAAGAAGGGGCACAGCAGGTGCGCGCGCACCTGTTCGGTCAACAACGTCAGGTCTTGATACAGCGTCTCGCTGATGCTCACCACGGCGCTCTTGGTGGCGTTGTAGACGCCCATGTTCGGCGGGTTGAGCAACCCGGCCATGCTGGCGGTGTTGACGATGTGGCCGCGGTAGGCCGGGTCGGCCGCCGCAGCCGCCAGCATGATCGGCGTAAAGACGCGCACGCCATGGGCCACGCCCATCAGGTTGACGCCGACCACCCAGTCCCAGTCCTTGGCCGAGTTCTCCCACACCAGGCCGCCGCGGCTGCCGACGCCGGCGTTGTTGAAGACGAAGTGCGGCGCGCCAAAGCGCTGCATCGTCGCCGCGCCCAGGGCCTCGACCTCGTCGGCCTTGCTCACGTCCAGCCGATGCGCCAGCACCTGCGCGCCCAGGCCGCGG
>JANPMR010000361.1:0-5330 GCA_031427055.1 Rubrivivax sp. | reverse complement strand
CGCGCGCCGAGGTCGAGCCGCGTAACTCGCTACGCGCCCTGCGTGCGCTGCGCTCGAACAGACGCGGCAAGTTAGATGACGAAGCGCGCTGCGCGCGCCGACCTCGGCGCTGTGCTCCTCGCCGCCGCAGAAATCGCCCCTGCCAGACGCCACCTGCCGCTCAGGCACCCAGTTGGCGTGCCGGCCGCGCGCCACCACTGCCTCGGCGAAGGTGGGCTCGGGTGGGCTGGGGCGCGCCTATGAGGCGCTGAGGAGCACAGGGCTCGTGGCCGCGCGCGCAGCGCGCTTCGTGGACTGACTTGCCGCGTCTGTTCGAGCGCAGCGCCGCAGGCGCGTAGCGAGTTACGCGGCTGGGCCACGAGACCGCGCACCGCAAGGGAGTCGGCGCGCAGCGACGACCGCCTCATCGAAGCGACCCAGCCCGCCCGGGCACGCCTTTGCTCGCGCCAATCTCAACATGCAAAGCAGACACACCGAACGTCAGCAACGGGCCAATCGGCGACAAACCAAGCCGCCGCTCAGGGCAGGCCATCCGTCCCATGCCGCTGGCGCAACTCGCGCTTGAGCACCTTGCCGATCTCGCTGCGCGGCAGCGTCGCTTCGAGGTGCAAGGCCGCCAGGCGCTGCGTCTTGCCCACGCGCGCGTTCACCCAGGCCAGCAACTCGTCGGCTTCGGTCGTGTGGCCAGCGCGCAGCACCACGTGCGCCACCGGTGTCTCGCCCCAGGCCTGCGACGGCACGCCCACCACGGCGGCCTCGGCCACCGCCGGGTGCTCGGCCAGCACCGCTTCGAGGTCGCTGGGGTAGACGTTGAAGCCGCCGCTGATGACCATGTCCTTCTTGCGGTCGAGCAGCGTCAGAAAGCCATCGGCGTCGAAGCGGCCGACGTCGCCGGTGCGGATGTAGCGCCGGCCGTCGGGGTCAAACCACTCGGCCTCGCGCGTTTTTTCGGGCAGGCCGTGGTAGCCGGTCATCATGCCCGCCGAGCGGCCCACGATCTCGCCCGCCTCCAGGCTGCCGGGCGGCAGCGCGTGGCCGGCGTCGTCGATGAGCAGGATCTCGCTGCCCGGCCCCGGGCGGCCCACGGTGTGCAGCTTGTCGGGGTGCGCGTGGGCTTCGAGGATGCAGGTGCCGCCGCCTTCAGTGAGGCCGTAGAACTCGACCAGCCCGCCCGGCCAGCGCGCCAGCACGTCGGCCTTGAGCGCAGCGCCAAAGGGCGCGCTGGTGCAGAACTTCATGCGGAAGGCCGAGAGATCAAATTCGTCGAAGCGCGGATGCGCCATCAGCCGCCGGTACTGCACCGGCACCAGCATCGAATGCGTGGCGCGGTGCTGCTGCGCCAGTTGCAGGTAGGCCAGCGCCTCAAACTTGGGCAGCAGGCAGACGCCGCCGCCATGCGCCAGCGACGGGATCACCGACACCAGCGTGGTGTTGCTGTACAGCGGCGTCGAGGCCAGCGTGACGCTGTCCGGACCGTAGCCGTAGGGCGCGCTGCGCTGCACGTGTGCCCAGCGCATGCCGTGCGCTTGCACGATGCCCTTGGGCGTGCCGGTGGTGCCGCTGCTGTAGATCAGGTTGAAGGGGTGTTCGGGTGTGATGACCACCGGCTGCGGCCGCGCGCCGGGCGGGGCGAGCCAGTCGTCGAAGGCCTGCGCCGTGGCACTGTCATCCAGCATCGTCAGCGGCGGCATGCCGGCTTGCGCGGCCAGCAAATCGGCCGTGGCGGCGTCGGCAAACAGGCGCTGCGCCTGGGCGTCGAACAGCATCGCGCACAGGGCCGGCGCGGTGGAGCCCGGCGCGAGTGGTGCCACCGCCACGCCGGCGCGCAGCGCACCCATGAAGGTGGCCACGTAGGCGATCGACGACGCGGCGCAGATCGCCACTGCCTGCCCGGGCAGCACGCCGTCGCGCTGCAGCGCCGCGGCCACGCGGTCCATCAGCGCGTCGAGTTCTGCGTAGCTCAGCGCGCTGCCGGCGCAGCGCAGCGCAACGCGGTCGGGCGCCTGCCGCGCGTGCTCGCGGATCAGCTCGGGGACGGTGCGAAAGGCGGCGGCTTCGGTGCTCGACATGGCCGTGCAGCTTAGCGGCCTGCGGGTGGGTCCAGCGGGTTCAGCCGGTCCAGCAGCGCGTCCTTCTCGCGCCACTGGCCCTCCACCCAGTCGGCGATGCGCTGGCGGCAGGCCTTGTCGGCCACCGGGTCGCCGCCCAGCAGCTCTGGCGGGATGGCGCGCCGTTGCACGCGCACCGTCACCGCCGCGGCGCGGCCGCACAGCAGGTCCCACAGCGTGGGCGTGCCTTGCGGGTAGGCCAGCGTGACGTCGAGCAGGGCCGTGAACTGTTCGCCCATGGTGGCCAGCGCAATGCCCAGACCGCCCACCTTGGGCTTGAGCAGGTGGCGGTAGGGGCTGTTCTGGCGCGCGTGCTTGGCGGCCGTGAAGCGCGTGCCTTCGACGAAGTTGATCACCGTGGTGGGCACACGCTTGAACTTCTCGCAGGACTCGCGCGTGGACTGCAGGTCGCTCTGGCGCGCGCCGCTGCCGCGGCCGCGCTTCATGAACGGAAAGTCCAGCGCCCACCAGGCCAGGCCGATCACCGGCACCCAGATCAGCTCTTGCTTGAGAAAGAACTTGAGAAACGGAATGCGGCGGTGAAACACCCGCTGCAGCACCAGGATGTCCACCGCGCCACGGTGGTTGGGCGACACCAGGTACCAGCCGTGCGGGTCCAGGCCGTCCAGCCCTTGCACGTCCCACGGCGGCGCGCCGCGCGGGTGCACAGCCTGGATCCAGCGGTTGTTGAGGCCCACCCAGCCCGAGGCCAGGGCCATCAGCGCGCGGTCGCAGGCGGCGCGCACGGCGGGCAGCGGCAGCAGCAGCTTGACCAAGGCCGGAAACGCGAGCGAGCTGGCGACGACGAAGGTGTTGAGGCCCAGGATCACCGCCGTCACGGTGCCGCGAAGGGGGGCGGGCAGGAGCTTGAGCATGGCGTTCAGGCCCCCAGCGTGGCGGCCACGCGTTCGCGCACGGCGCGCGTGTGCAGCGGCAGCACGATGACGTCGCCCGGCTGCGCCCAGGCCAGCAGCTCGTGTGCGGCGGCCTCTTCGTCGTCCTCGTGCACCAGCGCGTCGCGCGGCAGGCCGGCGGCGAGCAGCTCGCGTTCGATGAGGGAGGGCACCTCGCCTGGCGCGCGGCCGCGCAGCATCAGCGGCAGCTCCTTGACGACAACGCGGTCAGGCGCGGAGTGCATGGCGGCCCGGCACAGCTCGGCGATGGCCGCGTCGTCGCGGTTGCCGGCCTGGCCGATGAGCAGCCCCAGCCGCGCCGGCCGCAGGGCACGCGCCACGTGCAGCAGTTGCGCCAGGCCCGCGGGGTTGTGCGCGTAGTCGATGAGCACGGTGGCGCCGCGCCAGTGGCGGCGCTCGAGCCGGCCGGCGTTGTCTTGCGGTCGCGCGCCGAAGGTCTGCAGCGTGGCGGCGATGGCCGCCACCGGCAAGCCCAGGCAGGCCGCGGCCAGCGCAGCCGCGGCCATGTTCTGCACGTTGTGCGCGGCGGCGCCGCCCAGCGTCAGCGGCATCGCCGTGATGTCGCCGAGATCGTGTTCGCGGCCTTCGTGCGACAGCAGCAAGCGCCCTTCGCGAACGCCGCAGGTGCTGCCGCCGGTGTGGCGCAGGGCGGCGAGCGCGGCATCGTCGTGGTCCATCGCGAACAAGGCCTGGCGCGCGCTTGCCGCGTGCGGCAGACGTCGCGCCGCGGCCATCAGCATGGCGTCGTCCGCGTTGAGCACGAGCGTGCCGCTGCCCGCAAGCGCGCGCGCCACGATCAGCTTCACCTCGGCGAGGTCCTCAGCGCTCTCGACGCCGTACTCACCCAGGTGATCGGGGCTGATGTTGGTGACCACGGCGACGTCGGCGCGCTGCACCGCCAGGCCGCGGCGCAGCAGGCCGCCGCGCGCGGTTTCCAGAATGGCGGCCTGCACCTGGCGGTGGCGCAGCACCACGCGCGCGCCGGCCGGGCCGGCGTAGTCGCCGCGCTCGATGGCCTGGCCGGCCACCGCCACGCCTTCCGTGCTGCAGTGCCCGGCCGCCAGGCCGGCGGCGCGCGCCATCGCGGCGAGCAGGCGCACGGTGGTCGTCTTGCCGTTGCTGCCGGTGACAAGCGCCGTGGGCACGTCGTGCAGATCGGCCCAGGGCACGTCGACCACGGCCGGCAATTCATCCAGCGGCCAGACGCGGCTGCCGGTGCCGGCGCCGATGGAGACTTCCTCGTCGTCCTCCAGCAAGGGCAGGCCGTGCGCGGCAGCCTCGGCGCGCAAGGCAGCGAGCGCGGGCCGTTGCTCATCGGCCGCGCGCTGCGCGAACACGGCGCCGACGGTGGCGAGGTCGTCACCCAGGTCTTGCGCGAGGTCGAAGCCGGCGACGTCGTCAAACCCCGCTTCAGCCGCGCAGCGCTCCCATGCCCATTCGTTGATCTCGGTGGCGGTGAAGAGCAGGTCTTGCGGCGCCGCAAAGATCAGCATCGGTTGCCGCGCGTGCGGCTGCACGCACGGCGCCGGGTCGGGCCAGGTCAGTGCGGCGCACACCTGCCGCACGCGCCTCGCCCAGCGCGTGTGGGCCGCAGCGTCCCGCGCTGCGCCGCCCAACGGTGTGATGACCACGGCCGGGCCCGCAAACCAGCGGTTCGGCCCGGTCAGGCGGCGCGAGTCGTCGAAGCCGAAGTTGGGATCGACCAGGAGCGCGTCCACGGTCAGTCGCCTGCTTCGCCTACGAAGCGCAACCCGCGCTCGTCACGCACGAAACCGCTGGCCTGCAAGGCGCGGTCGTCGGCCGCGGCCTGCTCCACCGTCTCGCCCGCGGGTTCGGCGGCCGGGCGCGGCGCGCGCGCGGGGGCCGCTGCCGGCGACAGGCTGATGTCGGGCTTGAACTTCGTCACCTGCTTCCACGACCGCGTCAACGCGTCGGCAAAGATCAGCAGCAGGTCGCCCGGCGCTCCCATGCGCAGCGCGGCGTCGATGGCTTCCTGCTCGTCGGGGATCATGGTGATCGCGCTCTCTAGCACGCCCTTGTCGAGCAGCACCTGGCGGATCATCTTGGGCACCTCGTCGCCCGCGCGCCCGCGCAGGCCGTCGTCGCGGCGGCAGATGTAGTGGTCGAAGCGGCCGGCCACGGCGGCGGCGATGTCGCGGATGTCTTCGTCGCGGCGGTCGCCCGGGCCGGCGACGACGACCAGGCGTCGGCCGCGCACGTCCAGCCGGCCGGCCAGGTCGGACAGCATGCCCACCGCATGCGCGTTGTGGCCATAGTCGAAGATCACCTTGAAGGGGTGCTCGTTGAA
>JANPMR010000360.1:0-4377 GCA_031427055.1 Rubrivivax sp. | reverse complement strand
CATGCCGACGATGGCCTGCATCAGCACGGCATTGACCGGGTCGTCCTCGACGTAGAGAACGCGCCCGTGCGTCTTGCGGGCGGTGGCCGCGTCTGGCAACTGCCCCGCGCCTGGCGCCCGCGGCCGCGCCGCAACGCGATCAGCGCCCTGCAACCACAGTTGGGCGGCGCTCCCCTCGCCCGATTGGCTCACCATCACGATGCGCCCGCCCATCAAGCCCATCAAGTGCTTGGTGATCACCAGACCCAGGCCAAAGCCTTGCCGCCCTGTGCGTTCGGCGCCAAGCCGGTTGAAAGGCTGGAACAGCTCGTCGAGTTGAGCATCGGTCAGGCCGACACCCGAGTCCCGCACCTCCAACTGAACACCGCCGTCATGCACAGCCCAGCTCACCCGCACGCTGCCGCCGGGCCGGTTGTACTTGATCGCGTTGGACAGCAGGTTCAGCAACACCTGCTGAAGCTTCAACGGGTTGGCCAACACCGACAGGTCCGCTGTAGCCTCAGACACCGCCAAACTGATGCCATCCCGCTCGGCCTGGGCTTTCACAGTCTGCAGCGCCTGCGCAACCTGCTCATGGACCGGGCAGGCCTCCAGCGCGACAGCCAAGGCCCCGGACTCCAAGCGTGACACCTCGAGCACCTGGTCGACCAGTTGCAGCAGGTGTTGGCCGGTCCGTTCAATCAAGCCGATGCGCTCCACCTGGACTGGCAGCAGGTTGGCCGGTTCGTCGCGCTGAAGCACCTGCGCAAATCCGAGGATGCCATTGAGTGGCGTGCGCAGCTCGTGACTGACACGCGCCAGCAGGTCCGAGCGCGACTTGTCGATGCGTCTGAGGGCATCGCGCTCGGTCACGGCCTGCTCCAGTTGCCGCCTTTGCGTGACGTCGGCCACATGCCCATGCCACAACGTCACCCTGTGCGCCAGGCGCCGCGGTGCCGCCACGAGTTCGTGGAAGCTGATCGAGCCATCGGGCCGCCGCACGCGGTAGACGATGCTCCAGCGCTCGTCGCCCGCGCCCGCCAGCGGCCGCGCAGCGTCCACGGCAGAGCGGTCCTCGGGCAGGATGCAGTCAAACACGGCTGCCGCGGAGTGCTGGGCCGCTTCCTGCGTCACCGCGTAGAGCGTGCGCACCGCCTCGCTGACATAGGCGAATTTCATGCTGCCGTCGGCCTGCTCCACCAACTGGAAGATCATGCCCGGGGCTTGATCTGCGGCGCGCTTCACACGCAGAAGCTCGTCCTCGATGCGACGACGCTGTTTCAACGGCGCCAGCACCAGGTGCAGTGGCGCGTCGGGCTCGAGCGTGCTGCGCCGGGTATAGACCAACACATCCGTCGGCGTGCCGTCGGCGTGCTTCAGGCTCAGTGCAAGCTCGGCGACCTGGCCGTGAAGCCTCAGCAGGGGTTGGAGATAGCTCTGGTAGATAAGCCGCGACGCCGGGCTCAGCAGTTGGTCGAAATGGCTGCCAACCACGGCTCTGCGGTCCAGGCCCAACAAGGTACACAGGAACGGGTTGGCCTCCAGCACCTGCCCACCGACGCTCAGCGAGAGCCAGCCGCAGGGCAGGGTATCGGACGGCGCGTCCAAGGGCGGTGTCAGCGCGGGCGCAGGAATTGGCGGATCAGCGCCACGGTCTGCGCCGGGTGGGTCATGTGCGGGCAGTGCCCCGAGGCTTCAATCGTCGCCATTTCGCTGCCGGCGATGTGCTGGTGGACGTACTCGCCCACGACGCGTGGCGCAATGGCGTCATCGGAACACTGGATGATGAGCGTGGGTACCTTGACCTGCGGCAGGTCGGCCCGGTTGTCGCTCAGGAAGGTGGTCAGGGCAAAGCGCTTGGTGATGTAGGGATCGATGGCGCAGAAACTCTCGTGCAGCTCCTGCGTCAGCGCGTCATCTGGCTTCAAGCCCATGACGGCCGGCGCAAGATAGTCGGCCCAGCCAAGCATGTTGGATTCCACCAGGTCCAGCAGCGCGTCGATGTCGGCGCGCTCGAAGCCACCCGTGTAGTCGGGCGGATCATTCACGTAGCGAGGCGATGGGCCCAACAGCACCAGCCGGCCTACCCGTTCGGGTGCAAGCCGGGCCGCCAGCACGGCAATCATGGCGCTCACGCTGTGCGCCACGATGGTGGCGCCTTGCAGATTGCAGGCCGCCAGCACCTCGACCAGATCCTGCGCGTAGCCATCCAGCTTGGCATGACGCTGTTCATCGTAGGCGTCCAGCTGCGATCGCCCGCAGCCGATGTGATCGAACAGCACCACCTGGTGGTCAGCTTCAAAGTCCGGACTGACGAAACGCCACATCTTCTGGTCGCAGCCGAAGCCATGTGCGAAGACGATGGGCTGCGCCGCGGCACCGCTGATATGGACATTGTTCCTGTGCAAAACGCTCATGCGGACTCCCCAAGGGCCAGACAAGCACCAGCGGACATCGCTGCGCGTTGGCTATTGTGCCGCTGGGGCTTTAGCGGCGCTGCGAGCGCCTTCGTTCACACCTGTTCAGTGGACGCCTTCCGTGTCGAGCTCGGCCTTTCTTGCGCTGGCGACGGCGAGCGCCAGGTCCAGCGTTTCCAGGAACTCATTGACCTTGATGGGTTTGGTCAGGTAGCGAAAGAACCCGGCGGCCAGGCCCCTTTCGATGTCGTGAGGCATCGCGTTGGCGCTCAGGGCAATGACGGGAATCCGCGCCAGCATCGGGTCCTCGGTCAGCAGGCGCAGCGCCTCGATACCGTTGATGCCAGGCAGATTGATGTCCATCAGGATCACATCGGGTTGCAGGTGGCGAGCCATCTCCACGCCCTGGATGCCATTGGTCGCACTCAAGAGGCGGATGTCGTCGCGGCGCGCGATCACCTTGCTGATCAGCATCAGGTTGGCCGGGTTGTCTTCGACATACAGCAAGCTGCGCCCCGCTGGCCCGGTTTGCGCGCAGGCCGCCGCCGCAGGCTGCGGCTCGAGATCAGCCGGGGCCAGCAGCAAGGAACTCACGGTGTTGAATTCGATCCAGAACACGCTGCCGACACCGACCGTGCTTTCGACGCCGATGGCGCCGCCCATCAGGTCGACCAGGCGCTTGCTCACGACCAGGCCAATGCCGGTGCCTTCCTCGACGCCGGCTTCCTGGCCCAGACGATTGAAGGGCTGAAACAGCTGCGCCAGCTTGTCCGCCGAAAGCCCCAGGCCGGTATCGCGAAAACTGATGCGCACGCGGCCGGTGGCAACCGCCTCGCAGTTCACATCAACCGTGCCGCCTGGGCGGTTGTACTTGATGGCGTTGGACAGCAGGTTGATCAGCACCTGCTTGAGGCGCGTGCGGTCGGCCTGCACAAAGTGCGCTGCGTGCGGCACGGCAAATCTCACCCGGATGCCGCCCTTCTGGGCTTGCGGTTCGATCATGGCCCGGCAATCACCCAGCACCTCGGACAGCAAAATGGGTTCCAGCGACAGCGACAGCTTGCCCGATTCGATCAAGGACAGATCCAGAATCTCGTTGATCAGCGCCAGCAGGTACCAGCCGGCCTGCAGGATCTGGTCGATGCTCTCCTTCTGCGTCGCCGTCGGCACCGGCGGGCCGGTTTCCATCAGCTGGCTGAAGCCCAGAATCGCGTTCAGCGGCGAACGCAGTTCGTGGCTCATGCTGGACAGGAAGTCCGACTTGGCGAGGTTGGCCTTTTCAGCCGCCGACTTGGCGCCTTCCAAGGCGCTGTTGGTTTCCTGCAGTGCCCGGTCGAGCAACTGGCGTTCGGTGATGTCGCGCGCTGCCGCGAACACGCCCTGCAGGACGCGGTCGCGGTTGTAGAAGGTGGTCACGTTGTAGGACACGGCGGTCTCGGTGCCGTCGCGGGCACGCGCCGTGAGTTCGTAGTTCCTGACCTTCTTGTCGCGCAGCACCAGCATGATGCCGGCCTCGGCGCGCTCGGGGTCGGTGAAGCAGTCCTTGAACGGCGCACCGATCAGCTCGTCGCGCGTGCAGCCGGTCAGGGCTTCCATTTGCTTGTTGACGTCGGTGATGATGCCGGCCGGGTCGGTCGTGATCAGCGCATCGATGTTGGATTCGATCAGCGAGCGTGTGTAGAACTGCTGGTCGCGCAGGCGCTGGTCGAGCTTTTTCTGTTCGGCCTCGACAGTCTTGCGCGCCGTGTTGTCGGTGCCGATCAGCAGGAAGCCGATGATGGCTTCCTGGGCATCGCGCAGGGCCGTCACCGACACGAGGGCTGGAAACCGGCTGCCGTCCTTGCGGATGTAGGTCAGCTCGTAGATGTCCTCGATGCCGCGCGAGGCCTTGAAGACCAAGGCCTCGAAGCCCGGCGCGATCGGCGTCGAGAGCTCCGCACTCAAGGCCTTGGCGCGCGCGATCACTTCCTGTGGATCAGAA
>JANPMR010000359.1:0-2031 GCA_031427055.1 Rubrivivax sp. | reverse complement strand
TGCTCGCGCAGGATGGGGTCGGGCTGCGCCGACGCGAGCTGCGCGAAGAGCTGCTCGTACAGCGTGATCGGCGAGCCCACGCCGTTGGCGTCACCGCCGCTGGTGCTGTCGCGCGTGTCGGTGTAGCTCCACGACGATCGTTGCATGCGGTGCTCGAAGGACAGCGCGTGAGAGCGGCCGAAGTAGCGCCTGTCAGACTGGAAGCGGACGCTGGTGCGCTCGGTGGGCTTCCAGAGCGCGCCATAGCCCCAGTTGTCGTAGCGGCGCTGGTCAACGGCGCCGACGTCGTTGCTCTCCTGGCCACCGTTCAGGCTCAACTGCAGGTCGTGGTCGGGCCGGTAGCTCAGCGACAAGTTGGCACGCTCGCTGCTCGTGTTTCGGCCGGCCTTGTAGTCGGTGGTCTGCTGGTTGGCGGTGACGGCCCAGCCCAGGCGCGAGCCGGTGGAGGCCGAACTGAGCGAGACCGAGCCGCCGGTGGTGTTGGAGTCGCTGGCCGACTGGCCCCGCACCTCGTTGATGCTGGCGTTGAGCCGCACTTCGTAGTTGACGGCGCCGCCCAGCGCGCCGCGCAGGTAGGGCGAAAAGCTGGCTGTGCCCACCTCGGCGCGATTGGTGTTGGCTTGCGTGCTGTCGGGCGCCGACTGCTGGCCGAAGGCCGACAGCGACTGCTGCGAGATGGTGGCGCGGGTGTCGACGAAGGCCCAGTTCTCGACCGCCTCGGCGGTAAAGGCCGCGCTAAGCGCGTGCTGGCGCTCGTTGGCGTCGATCTGCTCCGAGCGGTGCAGCGCATTGAGTGAGTAGTTGAGCGAGCCCTTCACGCGTCCGGACCGGCTGGTGATCGACAGGCCGGGTGAGATGCGCGTGATGAACTCGCCGCCGTTGGGGCGCGTCACGCTGTTGCGCGTCTCGGTGTAGGTCTCGGAGGCCGAAAACGTGGGCGTGATCGCCATCGAGCGGCCGGCCTCTTGCGCCCAGGCGGGCATGGCCAGCACGCAGCACGCAGCGGCGTGGGCGCAGAGGTGGCGAGCATGGCGGCCGGCGCACCTCATGGATGCCGTGCGGGGGGCAGACAGGGGCGCCAAGGGAATCAGGGCGCGCGCGGCGCCTCGCCAGCCTTGTCCGCCGCGGCGTCGCCAGCCTCGGGTGCTTGCTTGCCCGCGCCGTAGCCATAGCCGTAGCCATAGCCGTACCCGTAGCCATAGCCGTAGCCATAACCGCCATACGCACCCTGTGCGCTGTTGCGGGCCTTGTTCAGCACCATCAGCCGCACGGGGCAACCCTCGATCGTGGCCAACGCCTGCTGCACGGTGGCTTGCAGCGTGCTGCCGGCATGCACCACCACGACCACCTGGCCCATGTGGGTGGCCAGCACGCGCGACTCGGTGGTCAGCAGCAGCAGCGGCGGCGAGTCGAAGATGATGATGCGGTCTGCATAGCGCGTGGCCATGTCGTCGAGCAGCTGCTTCATCGCTGCGCTGGCCAGCAGCTCGGTCGCCTTGGGGTGCGGCGAACCGCTAGGCAGCAGTGTGAGCTTGTCGATGTTGGTCTTGAGCAGCACATCGGCCATTTCGGCCTTGCCTTCGAGCAGGTCGAGCAGGCCCGGCGCCGGCGGCAGGCCCAGCATGCGCAGCACCGACGGCCGCGCCACGTCGGCGTCAACCAGCATCACGGTGTGGTCGAGCTCGGCCGCGATGCTCATGGCGAGGTTGATCGAGGTGAAGCTCTTGCCCTCGCCCGGCAACGCGCTGGTGATCATGATCAGGTTGCCGTGCGCCACCGCCGTGGCGCCCTTGCTCATCGCATTGGCAATCAGCGGGCGCTTGAGCACGCGGTACTGGTCGGCCAAGTGCGAGCGCGGGGCGCTGGGCGTGACGATGCCGGTGTTGGCCAGCATCTCGAGATCAATCGTGATGCGCCTGGACGAACTTGCGAACGGATCCGGCACATCGGGCAGCACCGCGGTGGCCACGGCCGGCGGGGGCGGTGGCGGATCGGCGGGCCGCGCCACGGCTGGCGGGGCCGGCGGCGGCG
>JANPMR010000358.1:0-2548 GCA_031427055.1 Rubrivivax sp. | reverse complement strand
AGGGGTCCTCACTGCGGCGGGCTTTGTCGACGTGACGACGGGTGCGGTGGTGCTGCGCAATGAGAACCGGGTGCCGGTTCGCGGATGGTTGGCGCGCGCACGCGTGCCTCAGGAGGGCTGACCGATGGCTTCGATGGAGTCCTTCACCGCGACCTTGACGCTGCCCTCGGGCAACCCCAAGCTCGACCTCTACGCGTTCGACGGAACCGAGGCACTGTCAAGGCTGTATTCCTACAGTGTGGTCGCCGTGGGGCTGCCCAATGTGGCCGTCAAATTCGACAACCTTCTGGGCAAGCCGGCCGAATTGAAGGCACAAGACCCCGGTGGCGCTGATCGCTATTACCACGGGCTCATCGCCAGTGCGCGTTTCGAGGGTTCTGTGGGCAAGCACCATGCCTACCGGATGGAGGTGGTGCCCTGGGTCTGGCTGTTGACCCGCAGCACCAACGTGCGCGTGTTCCAGAACCTCAGCACGATCGAGATCATCCAGGCCGTTTGCGCGCCCTATGCCGGCACGCTCACCGTGTCAACGAGTGGAACCTATCGCAAACGCGAGTACTGCGTGCAGTACCGCGAGAGCGACTTCAACTTCATCAGCCGCCTGATGGAAGACGAAGGCATTTACTACTACTTCAAGCACACCGCTGGCAAGCACGAGATGGTTCTGGCCGACGCCGGCAACGTGCACGCCAACGAGCTCGGCGTGTCTTCACTCAACTACAACGTCAACGCGCGTCGACGCACGCAAAGTGCGGTGATCACGCGCTGGTCCTGGAGCAAGCATATCCAGACCGGCAAAGTCACGGTGCGCGACCACCATTTCGTGACGCCGACGCAGACCTACGAGAAGTCACAGACCGGCGCGGCCAGTTTCCCGCACGGAAAGCTTGAGGCCTACGACTACGCCGTAGGTCTGTCGCCGTTTGCCGCTGGCGACAGCGTGTCGGCGCTGAACGCGGCGTCCGAGGGCGTTGCCAAGCATCGGCTTGAGGCTTTCCAGGCCGGCGTTGCGGCGGTCGACGGCGCCACGAGCTCGGTGCGGCTGTGTAACGGTGCCCGTTTCAAGCTTGCCGAGCACCCGGTGGCCGACCAGAACGCCGAGTACATCGTGCAGTCCACGACCATCCGCGTGCGCATCGGCGGCTACGACTCCGGCGCCCACAAGGACTCGACGCACGAGTGCGACTTCACGGCCTTTCCCTCGGCGGCGCCCTATCGCGCCCCGCGCATTTCACCCAAGCCGCGCGTGCACGGCTTGCACAGCGCCACCGTGGTCGGGCCGGCGGGCGAAGAGATCTTTGTCGACAAGTTTGGCCGCGTGAAGCTTCAGTTCCACTGGGATCGCGACGGCAAGAAGGACGACAAGAGCTCCTGTTTCGTGCGCGTGGCGCAGCCGTCGGCCGGCAAGGGCTTCGGCGTGGTGATGCTGCCGCGCATCGGGCATGAGGTCGTGGTCGACTTTCTCGAAGGCGACCCCGACCAGCCGCTGATTGTGGGCAGCGTCTACAACAGCGACAACATGCCGCCCTACGAACTGCCGGCGAACAAGGCGGTGAGCACCTGGAAGTCGCGCAGCCACAAGGGTGGCGTCGACGACTACAACGAGGTGCGCCTTGACGACACCAAGGGCAGCGAGTACCTGCTGATTCGTGCGCAGAAGAACCGCGACGACATGGTGCAAAACGACCAGGTCACCTCCATCGGCAACAACGAGGAGCACACAGTTGGGAAGGACAGCAACTTGGCGGTCGGCGCTGGCTACTCCATCACCGTGGGCAAGGGCGCCTTGATGGCGGTCTCCGAGGACATGATGATCGACATCGGCAAGAACCTGCAGATCGCCAGCGGTGCCTCGTTCGGCACCACGGTGGCGCAGGGCTATACGGTCGACGCCGGTACCGACTACTCAATGAATGCCGGCACCGACGTGCACCTGAAGGCCGGCACGAACTTCGGCGCCCAGGCTGGCACCAATGCGCACCTGAAGGGCGGCGTCAACGTCGTCATCGAGGCCGGTGTCCAGCTCACCCTCAAGGCCGGTGGGAGTTCTGTCGTGCTGGGCCCCGACGGTGTCTCCATCACAGGCATGATGGTCAAGATGAACTCGGGCGGCGGCCCGGGCTCCGGCAGCGGCGCCAAGCCGGTCAAACCCAAGAAGCCAACCAAGCCGACCAAGCCGCCCAAGCACAAAGACCCGCTGGCTGGCAAACACCGCTAACTGATCCCTGCCGATACCCGTGCAACCGCAGGACACAGCCGCCATCGAAGCGGCCCGCTGGACGGCCTTCGTCGCCGAGCTATCCGAGCACCTCGCAGCCCAATGGCCCGCGATGCCCGAGCGCCTGGGCGACCGTTACACCGCCTTCGTCGAGCAAGCGGTGCAGCAGGCCGAGAAGCGCGGTCTTGTGCGCGCGGCGGCGGTGGCGCGCTATGTCAACCTGTTCTTCGTGTGGGGGCCGTTGTTCCACGACAAGCCCGGCTTCGAGTGGGCGCTGGGCATGCTGGCCGCGCCACGTGAGCGCGAATGGGCCACCGTGCACCAGTTGGT
>JANPMR010000357.1:0-4589 GCA_031427055.1 Rubrivivax sp. | reverse complement strand
GGGCGGCTCGTGCTGTCGCCCGCACGCCCGCGCTACACCCTGGACGAACTGCTGGCGGGCATGAAGCCGGGCGACATGCCCACGGCGCCTGGCTGGTCCGATGCCAAACCCATAGGGCGAGAAGCGTGGTGATCCGGTAGCAGTCCATGCCCACGCGTCGTACACCGTACACCCCTCGGCGCGGAGACCTCATCCGCCTGGACTTCGATCCGAGCGTCGGGCATGAGCAACAAGGCTCCCGGCCCGCGCTGGTGCTGTCGCCAGAAGCCTTCAACCGCTTTGGTCTGGCACTGGCCTGTCCGATAGCACGCGGCGGCTCCTTCGCGCGCGGTCATGCCTGGACAGTGCCGCTGATCGGAGTTGGGCTGCTGACCGATGGTGTCGTGCTGTGCAATCAGGTTCGCATGACCGATTGGAAGGCGCGACGGGCGCAGTTCATCGAAGCCGTGGCGCCTGAGCTGATCGCTGACGTTCTGGCGCGCGTCGCGACGCTGATCGAGTGAATACCTACCCATACAAGCGGCTGTGTGCGCTTGCCTCTTTGGCCGTGGCCACCACGGCCCAGGCGCAATCCACTGCGCCGCCGCGTACCGAGATGGCGCCTTTGTCGGTGCTGACAGAGGACGACCTGCCGGGGTTGTCGCAAGCCAAGGTGGCCGAGTTGATGCGGCGCGCGCGCATCGAGTACCGCAGCGAAGTGCTGCCCTGACCCCGCGCCTACCGCCGCGCCCAGGTCGACACAGACACCTGCTTGTACTCGACCGCGCGCACGCCAGAGCGCGAGCCGCTCTTCCAGTGGGTGGCGCCGCTGCGCAGCACGCGGTGGGTGCTGGTGGGCCGATCAGGCGACCCACTGACCCGCGACATCCGCACCCTGCAAGCGGCCAGCGGCATGACTATCGGCGCCTATTGCGACGACGCCGTGGCGCAGTTCCTCGATTCGCAAGGGTTCCGGGTCGACCTGGTCGAGACCAACCAGCAAAACCTGCGCAAGTTGCTGGCCCGGCGCATCGACCTCTGGGCGACCTCGTCGACCGTCCTGCAAAGTGTGATCACCGACCCCGTACTGAAAGACCGCATGCAAGTGCTTGCCACGGTGCGCGAGGTGCGTGTCTTTCTCGCCTGCAGCCTGCAGACCTCGGCCGAGACTGTGGCGCGCTTGCGTGCGGCCTCGGCGCAGATCGAGGCCGACGGCACAGCGGCGCAGCTCGCGCGTCGCTTTCCGCGCTAGCCGGGCCCCCACAGTTGCCGCAGGCGGGCATCGCGCCCGCAGGACAGCCGGTAGTAGTTGTACCGAACGGGGTTCTTCTTGGCGTAATCCTGGTGGTACGCCTCTGCCGGGTAAAACGGCCCGGCGGGCTCGATCGTGGTGACGATGGGTTCCTTGAACGGCTTGCTGAGGTCCAGCGCCGCAAGCGACGCACGTGCCGCGGCGTCCTGCGCCGCGCCGTGCACAAAGATGGCCGTGCGGTAGGGGCTGCCGGCGTCGCAGAACTGGCGGTCCTGGGTGGTGGGGTCGACGCTGCGCCAGTAAATCTGCAGCAACCGCTCGTAGCTGACTTTGGCGGGGTCGAAGACGATCTCCACGGCCTCGGCATGGCCCGTGGTCTTTGCCGACACCTGCTGGTAGCTGGGATTGGCCACCGTGCCGCCGATGTAGCCCGAGGTGGTGGACAACACGCCCGGCACCTTGTCAAAGTCGGACTCCACGCACCAGAAACAGCCGCCGGCAAAAGTGGCCTTGGCGGTCCCCGGCAATGGGGGCGGGACGGCTTGCGCCAATGGTGCGGCCGGGGTCTGCGACAGCGCGGTTCCGCCTGCCAGCGCGACGACGGCGACGAGTGCCACCTTGGCGATGGCCAGCATCGTGCGGCGGCGCGTCATGCGGCCCCCAGCGCAAATCGCAGCGCCACGCCGTTGTTGCAGAAGCGCTTGCCGCTGGGACGCGGCCCGTCGTTGAAGACGTGACCCTGGTGGCCACCGCAGCGGGCGCAGTGGTACTCGGTGCGCGGCAAGATCAATTTGAAGTCGGTCCGGGTGACCACGGCCTCGGGCAGGGCGGCAAAGAAACTCGGCCAGCCCGTGCCGCTGTCGTACTTGGCGGTGCTGGCAAACAGCGGCAGGTCGCAACCCGCGCAGTGGTAGACCCCGGCGCGCTGTTCGGCGTTGAGCGCACTGGTGTGCGGCCGTTCTGTGCCCTCGCGGCGCAGCACGTGGAACGCGGCGTCGGACAGACGCGCCTTCCACTGCGCGTCGCTCAACTCAATGCGGTCTGCGCGCGTTGCGTTTGGCGCCGCGCGGGCGGCAGCACCGCCCAGGCCCACGCTGGAGAAGAAGCCGAGCAGGCCGCGTCGCGTCATGGAGTACCTCCTTGCAATGAAGGTGAGTCGCGTCAGGGACAGCAATATTTCAACTTCTGCCTATCCGCTGCGCAGCGCGTGGCCCTTGCGCACGCGCGGCCGTGCTCAGGTCTTGGGCGGCGGCGCGGCGGGCGGCATGACCGCCGGCGCGCGCGTCACGCGCACCCGGCCGCCGGTGTTGACCAGGATCACGGCGTCGCCTGGGGCAAAGACCTCGGCTGCCTTGGCCTGCACCACCGAGCGCCGGTCGCCATTGCGCAGCTGCACCAGGATTTCCAACGCCTCTTCGCGCGTGCCCATGCGCTCGGCGGCGTTGCCGATCACGCCGCCGATGACGGCACCGATGATGCCCACGGCCATCGCTTCACGGCTGCCGCCGACGCTCGATCCGGCCACGCCGCCGATGACGCCGCCGGCCGTGGCGCCGAGGCCGCTTTGTGAGCCGTCCACGATCACGGCACGGGTGCTCAGCACGACGGCGTCGATCACGGTGGCCATGCGTTGCGCGTCGTTGCGGCTGACGACGTCGGGGTTGCTGGTAGCGCAGCCGGCCAGCAGGGCGGCCGCGGCCGCGGCGATGAGCAGGCGCTTCATGGTGTTCTCCGGTGCTTCTGGCGGGTGGATGCGTGCTGCCCCGGCAAAGTTCCGCGGCAGCGCGAAAGGATCATTGTCTGGTGCGCAGGCTCAGCCGTGCAGCCTGGAGTGCCTGGGCACCGACGCGAGCAGGAAGTCCATCTGGTCAATCACGATGCGCCGGCCGCGCAGGATCATGTCCTCGTGCAGGCTGGGCACATACGGCAGGTACAGCAGCGACATGTGCGATTCCTCGGGCAGGCGGTTGCCCTTGTGGCCGTTGCAGGCGCGGCAGGCGGTGATGCAATTCATCCAGGTGTCGCGCCCGCCACGCGACACCGGCACGATGTGCTCGCGCGTGAGCTCGTCCACCGGAAAGCGGCCGCCGCAGTAGGCGCAGAACTGTCGGTCACGGGCAAACAGCTTGGGGTTGGACAGGCCCGGCATCGTGCGCCACGCGCGGCTGGGCACGGCACCGCGCACCGCCACGATGGGGTGCACCTCGATGCGCGACTGCAGCCCCGTGCTGCGTTGCGTGCCGCCGCGCATGACGTGGAAGGCATGCCCCAGCGTCCAGGCCACGGCGTCGCTGGCGTACAGCACCGCCGCTTCGCGCGAGGTGATCCACGCCTGCGGTCGGCCTGAGATGTCCAGCTGCAAGACGTCCATGCCTGTAGCGTAAACGATCGGCGCGACACGCCCGCCGGCGCACAATTGGAAAGTGCTGCAACCCCGTCCTTGCGCATGAGCCTGATCGAACACCACGTCACCCTGCGTCAGTTGCACGTCGGCTTCGTCAGCGCGAGCGGCATGCTGTTCGCGTTGCGCGCCTTTGCGACGCTCGCCGGCGCGCGTTGGCCGCGCGCCCTGCCGGCCCGCGCCGCCAGCTGGATCATCGACACCGGCCTGCTCGGCGCCGGCGCGCTGCTGTGGAGCGCGTTGCAGATCAATCCGCTCGTGCAGACCTGGCTCGGCACCAAACTCTTGCTGCTGATGGTGTACATCGGCCTGGGCACGATGGCGCTGCGACGCGCTCGCACGCCCGCGGCGCGACTGGCCTGGACGCTGGCCGCGCTGGGCTGCTTCGGTTGGATCGTGGCGACGGCCATCGCGCACCACCCGATGGCGCCGCTGCAGTGGCTGTGGCGCTGGGTCGGATAGCCGGCAAGGGCCGCTGGGTTGCGCCCAGCATCGCCGCAGCACGCCGGCGTTGACAGACATCAATTCGCAGCGCAGACCGCGAGGCGATAGTGACATCGGGCCGGCTGACTGCGCCCATGCGCAAACCCCAAGGAGTTGAAGATGCGATCCAGCGCGTTCCGGATGGCGGCGCTTGCTTGCGCGATGTGCGCGATGGCCGCGACGGCGCTGGCGCAGCCGAAGGTGGACCTTGGCAAGCGCGAGTTCGAGACCAAGTGCGCGGTGTGCCATGGCCTGGACGGCAAGGGGGGTGGGCCTTACGCCGAACAGCTCAAGAGCCGCCTGCCCGACCTGACGCTGCTGGCGCGCAACAACGGTGGCGTGTTTCCGGTCAACCGGACATTCGAAACCATCGAGGGTGCGGGCAAGGGCCACGGCACGCGTGCGATGCCGGTCTGGGGCCCCGACTACACGGTGCAGGCTGCCGAACTCCTGACCGACCTGCCGTACAAGCAG
>JANPMR010000356.1:0-2545 GCA_031427055.1 Rubrivivax sp. | reverse complement strand
AGGGGTCCTCACTGCGGCGGGCTTTGTCGACGTGACGACGGGTGCGGTGGTGCTGCGCAATGAGAACCGGGTGCCGGTTCGCGGATGGTTGGCGCGCGCACGCGTGCCTCAGGAGGGCTGACCGATGGCTTCGATGGAGTCTTTCACTGCAACGCTGAAGCTGCCCGCCAAGCCGGATCTCGACCTTTACTCGTTCGAGGGCACCGAGGCGCTGTCCCGGCTCTACTCCTACAGCGTGGTGGCCCTGGGCCCGCCCAACGCGGCAGTCAAGTTCGACGATCTTCTGGGCAAGCCAGCTGAACTGAAGCTGCAAGACGCGGGCGGCGCCGATCGCTACTACCACGGGCTCATCGCCAGCGCGCGCTTCGAGGGCTCGGTGGGCAAGCACCATGCCTATCGGTTTGAAGTCGTGCCCTGGGTCTGGCTGCTGACGCGCAGCGCCAACGTGCGCGTGTTCCAGAACCTCAGCACGATAGAGATCATCCAGGCGGTCTGCGCGCCGTATGCCGGTGCGCTCTGGGTTTTGGCGAGCGGAACCTATCGCAAACGCGAGTACTGCGTGCAGTACCGCGAGAGCGACTTCAACTTCATCAGCCGCCTGATGGAAGACGAAGGCATTTACTACTACTTCAAGCACAACCGTTGGAAGCACGAGATGGTTCTGGCCGACGCCGGCAACGTGCACGCCAACGAGCTCGGCGTGTCTTCACTCAACTACAACGTCAACGCGCGTCGACGCACGCAAAGTGCGGTGATCACGCGCTGGTCCTGGAGCAAGCAAATCCAGACCGGCAAGGTGACGGTGCGCGACCACCATTTCCTGATGCCGACGCAGACCTACGAGAACTCACAAACCGGCGCGGCCAGCTTCGCGCATGGAAAGATCGAGGCCTACGACTACGCCGTCGGGCTGCCACCGTTTGCCGACCGCGAACACGCGATGCCGCTGTTCGCGGCGTCCGAGGGCGTTGCCAAGCATCGGCTTGAGGCTTTCCAGGCCGGCGTTTCGGCGGTCGACGGCGCCACGAGCTCGGTGCGGCTGTGCAACGGTGCCCGTTTCAAGCTTGCCGAGCACCCGGTGGCCGACCAGAACGCCGAGTACATCGTGCAGTCCACGACCATCCGCGTGCGCATCGGTGGCTACGACTCCGGCGCCCACAAGGACTCCACGCACGAGTGCGAGTTCACGGCGTTTCCCTCCTCGGTGCCTTATCGCGCCCCGCGCATTTCACCCAAGCCTCGGGTACACGGGCTGCAGAGTGCCACCGTGGTCGGGCCGGCGGGCGAAGAGATTTTTGTCGACGAGTTCGGCCGCGTGAAGCTTCAGTTCCACTGGGATCGCGACGGCAAGAAGGATGACAAGAGCTCGTGCTTCGTGCGCGTGGCGCAGCCCTCGGCCGGCAAGGGCTTCGGCGTGGTGATGCTGCCGCGCATCGGGCACGAGGTGGTTGTCGACTTTCTTGAAGGCGACCCCGACCAGCCGCTGATCGTGGGCAGCGTCTACAACAGAGACAACATGCCGCCCTACGAACTGCCGGCGAACAAGGCGGTGAGCACCTGGAAGTCGCGCAGCCACAAGGGTGGTCCGGACACATACAACGAACTGCGCTTCGACGACACCCAGGGCAAGGAGTACATGCTGCTGCGCGCGCAGAAAAACCGCGACGACATCGTGAAAAACGACCAGGTCACCTCCATCGGCAACAACGAGGAGCACACGGTTGGGAAGGACAGCAACTTGGCGGTCGGCGCTGGCTACTCCATCACGGTTGGCAAGGGCGCCTCGATGGCAGTCGCAGACGACATGATGATCGACATCGGCAAGAACCTGCAGATCGCCATAGGCGCCTCGTTCGGCACCACGGTGGAGCAGGGCTACACGGTCGACGCCGGCACGGACTTCTCGATGAAGTCCGGCACCGACGTGCACCTGAAGGCCGGCACGAACTTCGGCGCCGAAGCGGGCACCAATGCGCATCTGAAGGGCGGCATCAACGTCGTCATCGAGGCCGGCGTCCAGCTGACCCTCAAGGCCGGTGGGAGTTCTGTCGTGCTGGGCCCCGACGGCGTCTCCATCACAGGCCTGATGGTCAAGATGAACTCGGGCGGTGGCCCGGGCTCCGGCAGCGGCGCCAAGCCGGTCAAACCCAAGAAGCCGACCAAGCCGACCAAGCCGCCCGAGCACAAAGATCCATTGGATGGCAAGCACCGCTGACTGACATCCACTGATGCCCGAGCAACCGCAGGACACAGCCGCCATCGAAGCGGCCCGCTGGACGGCCTTTGTCGCCGAGCTATCCGAGCACCTCGCAGCCCAATGGCCCGCGATGCCCGAGCGCCTGGGCGACCGTTACATCGCCTTCGTCGAGCAAGCGGTGCAGCAGGCCGAGAAGCGCGGTCTTGCGCGCGCGGCGGCGGTGGCGCGCTATGTCAACCTGTTCTTCGTGTGGGGGCCGTTGTTCCACGACAAGCCCGGCTTCGAGTGGGCGCTGGGCATGCTGGCCGCGCCACGTGAGCGCGAATGGGCCACCGTGCACCAGTTGGT
>JANPMR010000355.1:0-3376 GCA_031427055.1 Rubrivivax sp. | reverse complement strand
TGAACGGGTTGAGCAGCGGCACCCCAAAGGCTTTGAAGTCGGCAAGGTTTCGGGTGACCACCGTCAAGCCATGGATCTTGGCGGTCGCGGCAATCATGGCGTCCTCGTAGACCGTGTCAGACCTTCGATGCATCAGTTGCGCCCAAGCGCGAAATGTGGCTGCGTCCATCGGCAGTACGTTGTACGAAGCGGCCACCATCTCCAGCCAACCCTCGATCTCCACGGCCTTCGCTTCGTCCTGCTCACGTGTCAGTTCGATGCCGGCCTGAATCTCGCCAATGGTCACTGCAGAGAGGTGAAGCTGTGTGTCCTGCAGTGCCGCAAACCAGGCGAGCACCGCACCGTGAGGCCTTGGCTTGCGCAGTTCGGAGACGACATTCGTGTCAAGCAAGTACATCAGGCTCACCTTGCAGGAGCAGGGACGCGCCTGCGAGCTTGGCCACGGCTGGGGAGAATAAGGTCAGCTCGCCCCTGGTCGGAGAGCAGGAGTTGCTTGAGCGACGGCCGCGCCGCAGCCGTAAGGCGCAGCCACTCGTCCACGGGGACCAGCACGGCCGCCTCGGCGCCTCTCTTGGTCACCATCTGAGGCCCCTCGGCCAGGCAAGTCTCAAGGAACTCGCTGAACCGCGCCTTGGCGTCTTGGACAGGCCATGTTTGCATGGGGAACCTTTCAATGACTAGTACGCTGACTAGTTTACCGGCAGCCCGTGGTGAAGGCGGGTACCATTTGGCCATGCAATTCAACACCGGCACGGTCATCAACGGAAAAGTCGTCATCGACGGCGCCCCGCTCGCGGAAGGCACCGCGGTGGCGGTGCTCACGCGTGTAGGCGGCCAGGCATTTGCACTGCCTAGCCATCAAGAGGATGAGCTTCTCCTGGCGATGGCCGAGATTGACCGTGGCGAGTACGTCACGCTGGAACAACTTCTGGACACCCTTCCACGGCGTAGTTGATCGTGGCGCTGCGGGTCAAAATCTCGGCCCGTGCGGCAAGCGAAGTCCGCGCCGCGGCAGCTTGGTGGGTCGAGAACAGACCGGCTGCGCCTGGGGCTGTCGCCGCCGACTTCGGCGAGTCCGTGGCCCTCCTTGCCGAGCAGCCGGGAATCGGCGCCAAGTACGAAGGGTCTCGCGCACCTGGAGTAAGGCGGCTTTTTCTCGGTCGCCTTGGGTACTTCATCTACTACAAGACCGAGGACGACATCCTGAAAGTCCTGGCCTTCTGGCACTCGAGTCGGGAGCATCAGCCTCGAGTTTGAGAGCCGCGGTGCCTGACTTCAATTCCAGTCGAGCGCCATGGCTATGCCTACGGGCGCCTCACCTACAAAAGGTCCGGAAAAGCTATTCATTGCCCGTAAAGCATCCTAACGGATCGTTAAATAGCGTAGATTCACCAACAGCTCCGCAGCACGCCGCCGATCGTGATTGTCAACCCACTGCCCCTTCCGGTTGAACGCGCCATCCAGAAGCTGGGCCGCGATATCTCCTACGCGCGCCGGCGCAGGCGCTTCACGCAAGCATCGTTGGCCGAGCGCATCGGGTCGTCGCTGGCCACGGTGCGGCGCATCGAGAAGGGCGATCCGCGCATCCCGCTGCACTTCATCGCGCGCGTGCTACAGGTGTTTGGCGAGCTGGAGCGGCTCAACATGCTGCTCGACAGCAGCGAAGACGCGATCGGCCTGATGCTCATGAATGAACGCCTGCCAAAGCGAGTGCGGGCCTTCAAGCCGAGCGGCACGCCGGGCGCGCTGTGAGGCTTGGTGGCTGACGCCAAGTACTGACGGTGGTGAGTACGTCATGCTGGCTATCAGCCACGCCGTGCCAGCAACCCGTCGTAGATCTTCGCGTACGCCCCGACCATCGCATCCAGGCTGAAGCGCTCGATCACCGATAGCCGGCCGGCGCGGCCGCGTTCGGTCGCCAACGGTCGGTCTTGCGCCAGCCTCAGTAGCGCAGCCGCCATCACCCCAGCATCGCCCACCGGCACGATCTCGCCGGTGCGCCCGTGCACCACCAGGTCGGCGTTGCCGCCCACGGCCGTGGCCACCACGGGCAGGCCGCTGGCCATGGCCTCGAGGATGGTGTTGGAGATGCCCTCGGCCAGCGAGGGCAGCACAAAGCAGTCCAGCCCCCGCATGACGTCGGGCACGTCGCTGCGTTCGCCGGCAAACCAGGCCAGGTCGGCCATGCCGGCGTCGCGCAGCGTGGCCTCGCAGTCGGCGCGCAGCGGGCCGTCGCCGGCCAACACCAGGCGCAGCGTGGGGCGCAGTTCCGGCGCCTGGCGCAGTGCGCCGATGAAGGCCTGCGCCAGCAGCGTCTGCGCCTTCACCGCCTGCATGCGGCCCACGGTGCCGATGACGAACAGCCCCGGCTCGACGAACGGGCAGCCCGGGATCGGCGTGCGCTGCGCGGCCGGCGCAAAGCGCTCGGTGTCGACGCCGTTGTAGAGCTGCGTGATGCGCGCGGCCGGCACGCCGATCGGGCCTTGCAGATGTTCGGCCAGGTCGCGCGACAAGGCCACGTAATGGTGGACGAAGGGCCGGTAGGCGCGGCGCGTCAAGCGGTGGCTGCGGTTGGTGAGGTGCAGGTCGGCCATGTCGCGGCCGTGCTCGCCATGCACGCGCGCCGGCACGCCGGCCAGCCAGGCCGGCAGTTGCGCTTCGAGCGCGGCGATGTTGCGGGTGTGCACGACTGACGGCCGCAGATCGCGAAAGGCACGCCAGAGCTTGGGCCATTCGCGCAGCCCCTGGCCAGGCGGCTTGCGCAATTGCACGAAGGGCACGTCGTCGCGCTCGATGCGGCGGGTGAAGTCGGGGTCGACTTCGGTCAGCGCCAGCACGCCGTGCCGCCAGCGTGACGCCGGCATGCGGTTGATCAGATTGACGACGCCGTTTTCGAGCCCACCCACGCTGAAACGGTGCACGACATGCAGGACGAGCGGACGTGCATCGGCCACGGCGCAGGCGCGGTCAGTGCGGGATCAATGCCTGATCAGCGCGGGCTCAGAGCCGCCAGACGCGGTGCCCGGCTGCGCGCAGCGCATCCTGGTCAAACTCGGCCTTGACGTCGATGAAGGCGCCGCCCTTGACCAGCTTGCGGCCCAGCTCTTCAACCGACAGCGCCGCGAATTCGCGGTGTGCCACGGCCGCCACGATGGCGTCGGCGCGCGGCAGTTCGTCCCAGGGCAGCAGGCGCACGCCGTACTCGTGCATGGCTTCTTCAGCCTCCGCCTGCGGATCGGTGACGAAGACCTCCACGCCGTAGCTGCGCAGCTCGTTGATGATGTCGATGACCTTGCTGTTGCGCAGGTCGCCGCAGTTCTCTTTGAAGGTCAGCCCCAGCACGTTGACGCGCGCGCCCTTGATATAGCTGCCCGCG
>JANPMR010000354.1:0-4858 GCA_031427055.1 Rubrivivax sp. | reverse complement strand
TCGATGAGGTCCCGCTCGCCCAGGATGTCACCCAGCAGCGCCCCCTTGCTGCCGTCCCACAGCGCGATGCGCTCGCGCACCCGGCGATCGAGGCCGCGGAAGTTGTGCTCGACCTCGCGAAAGTCGGCCAGCAGCTCGCGCGCCAAGGTGGCGAACTGCGTGAAGCGCTCTTTCAGCGCGGTGTCGCCCAGCAGCGGCAAGTCGCCTGAGCGCACACGCTCGATCTCTGCGTCGATGGCATCGCGCCGGCGCTGCAGGTCCTGCACCCGCACCTCGGGGTCGGTCTCGCTGCCGGCGCTCATCTGGCGCAGCAGCTCGAACAGCGTCAGCAGGCGCGACTCGGTGCCGACGAAACTGCGCTCGCTCAAGGCACCCAGCCAGGCCAGCGCCTTCTCGGTGGCCGGCGTGAGGTCGAAGTGCGCTTCGTCGGACCCTGGCGGGTAGAACTTGCGCAGCCAGGCCTTGTCGTTGGCGGCCCAGTCGTTCAGGTACTCGAGCGCCGGTTTGGGATAGCTGCCGGGCCCGCGTTGCTCGCGCACCGCGTAGAGCGTGTCGTCCAGCGCCGAGGCCAGTTCGGCCTGGTGGATGACGCGCCGGTTGGGCAGCACAAACACCCGGTGCAGAAAGCTGGCCACCAGAGCGGCCGAATCAGCCTGCAACAAGCGCCAGGCTGGGTGCTGCCGCCGCAGGGCGTCGAGGGTGTCGATGTCAAAGGACATGGCAACTCAAGCTGGCGCCGCCGCCGGGCGCGTCATCAGAAGCGCTTGTGATCGACTCGGTGGCATCAGCGGTCAATCTGCCGCTGCACTCTTGGCCACGGTGGTCGCGGCCCGCATGGCGGCGAACGAACCGGGGCCGCGAAGACTGAGCCCGGCGCAATGGGTCACGCTCAGGCCGCGTGTCGCGCCGTCGGCGAAGGGCGGCTCGCGGCGGCACCACGTGACGATGGCCGCGAACTCGAGCTGCAAGCCGTCGGCGTTGAGGATCAGCGACACCTCGCTGCCGGCCTTCACCGACTGATGCAATGCGACGCTGGTGCCGCTGGCCGAGACGTTGCGCGAGGAGTCGACGCCGATTCGGCGCCGGCTGGGCAAGCGCAGGCTGAGCCTGTAGCCGGGACGCACGGCAGTGGGCGTGCGCACCTCGCGGCGGTGCTCGCTGTCCTGGCACTCTTGCATGTCGGCGGTCATTCGGACTCCGTGGCGTGACCCACCAATTTACCTGGGCGCGCAGGCCTCGGCCAGACGGGTTTGCCGGTCTGCAAAGGCGCCCGGGCGCGCCGGGCGTGGCGCCAGTGACAGCCCTTGCGCAAAGCACTGTATGTTTGTACAGTTATGCTGTACCGGAGAAGAACATGCACCGACTCATGCGCCAACACTACCGCCCCACTGCAAACCACGTTCCCAATTGGTTGCGGCGCGTCTGGCTCTGGTTCTGAGGCGGCCACCGGCCGCGCCAACGACGGCCGTGCGGCCAGCGACGCCCGACCGCATCGGTTGACCGGCGCTGGCGTCAATGCGCAGCTGCGGCCAGCTGCCCGCACACCGCCAGCGTCACCTCGGCCGTGGTGGCCTGGCCACCCAGGTCGCGCGTGTGCAGCGCCGGGTTGGCGGTCACCGTCTCGATGGCCTGCATCAGCCGGCGCGCAGCGGCAAGCTCGCCCAGGTGCTCCAGCAGCATCACGCAAGACCAGAAGGTGCCGATCGGGTTGGCCAACCCCTGGCCCATGATGTCGAAGGCCGAGCCGTGGATAGGCTCGAACATGCTCGGGTAGCGGCGTTCGGGGTCGATGTTGGCGGTGGGCGCGATGCCCAGGCTGCCGGCCAGCGCCGCGGCCAGGTCGCTCAGGATGTCGGCATGCAGGTTGGTCGCAACGATGGTGTCCAGCGTGGCCGGCCGGTTGACCATGCGCGCGGTCATCGCGTCCACCAGTTCCTTGTCACAGCGCACGTCCGGAAAATCGTGCGCCACCTCGGCCGCAATCTCGTCCCACATCACCATGGCGTGGCGCTGCGCGTTGCTTTTGGTGACCACCGTGAGCTGCCGGCGCGGCCGCGACTGTGCCAGCTTGAAGGCATAGCGCACGATGCGCTCCACACCCACGCGCGTCATGATCGAGACGTCGGTCGCGACTTCGATCGGGTGGCCCTGGTGCGCCCGCCCGCCGACACCGGCGTACTCGCCCTCGGAGTTCTCGCGCACGATCACCCAGTCCAGATCGCCCGCGCCGCAGCGCTTGAGCGGGCCGTCAATGCCCGGCAGGATGCGCGTGGGCCGCACGTTGGCGTACTGGTCGAAGCCCTGGCAGATCTTCAGCCGCAGGCCCCACAAGGTGATGTGGTCGGGGATGTGCGGATCGCCCGCCGAGCCAAACAAGATCGCGTCCTTTGGGCGCAAGGCGTCCAGCCCATCGGCCGGCATCATCACGCCGTGCGCGCGATACCAGTCGCCACCCCAGCCAAAGGACTCGAACACGAAGGCAAAGCCGCCGTCGGCAGCGGCCAGGGCCTGCAGCACCTGCTGGCCCGCCGGGACCACTTCCTTGCCGATGCCGTCTCCGGGGATGGTGGCGATTGCGTAGTTTTTCATGGCTGCTGCTCGCATCCGGCATTGCAGCCGGCGGATGTGGGAAGCCCCCGACTCCTTGTCAGGAGCCGGGGGCTTTCAGGGTGTCAGATGGCGCTGGTGGAGCTTACATGTGCGCTCCTGTCACTTGGCCGAACCCGTTGGCGGGCACGGCAAAACTCTAGCATTTCCCGCCACCAGATCAAGCCCTGGAGACTGGAACTGGCAACTGGCTCAAGCCCATTCGCGTCTCGCCTGCCATCTTGTCGGCCGCGCGCAGCCATACCCTATTGCAGAAGCTCGCCACGTGGCAGGCGTGCAGCGCCAGCGTCGAAGGTCACGAAGCGCGAGCGACCCAGGTGTGTTGCTCGGGCCACGAGAAGGCAGTCGGCGAAGTCCGCGGACGAAAATTGGTCGAGCAGGTAGAGCGCCTCTTCCACCGTGGCGTCGTGCTCGAACTCGATTCCGGGCGTCTCCAGCATCGAGATGAAGGCTGCCACCATCGCCTTGCGGCTTACCCGGTAGCGGCTGCGAAGAACCCACTCGGTCTCGAGCAGCGCGCACAGGCTCACAAGCAAAGGCTCGCCCGCTGCTGTTGCGTCGGTGACCAGTCGTCGCGCTGCGGCGCATTGGTTCGGCGCCGTCGGATCTTGGACGAGAATCCGAACAAGGACGTTCGTGTCGATGGCGATGCTCATTCAGGCAAGCGCATCTCGTCTACGGAAACGCCTGGCTGCCCCGGCTGCGTCAGGATGCCCACCAAGTCGGCGAGGCGGCGCGTCTTGGGCCGCAGGACGATGGTGCCGTTGCTCAACATCGACCAGGCGATCTTGTCCCCGGCCTGCAGACCGAGCCGCTCGCGAACGTCGCGCGGCACAGTGACCTGGCCTTTGCTCGAAATGGTGGTTGGCTCCGACATGCGCAGTCCTTCTTTACGATTTCGGATATCGTAAATCTGGCGAATGGACGTTGTCAATCTGCGAAGAACCAACGCGACCACCTGATCGGCGGACAACAGGTCGACTTGGTGCGCAACGCGCGACGGCCGAACGCCCGGCCTCGCGATGCGCGCGAAGGCCGCCCGCCGTCGCTCAGCTTGTAGAGCTTGTCCTCGGCCTTTGCGCTGTTGATCCGGGTCGGGGACAGGGTGTAGTTGCTCAGTCTCATGCGTCTTCTCTCGTCTGCTTTCGGCCACCTCCAAATCGAGGAATTTGGAGGCTTTTCCTCCGCGACTCCCGTCAATTTCCCCTCCAAAGTGGCGGGATTTCGTGGTCGGCCGTGGGACGAGCTGGAAAGCAAAAGCCCCTGATTTCTTCAACAAAATCAGGGGCTCGTTGGCAAGCTCGGGGGCGTCATGAGACGCCGTGGAACGAGATCACATGTGCTCGATCATCACCTGCCCAAACCCAGAGCACGACACCTGCGTCGCGCCGTCCATGAGGCGTGCAAAGTCATACGTGACGCGCTTGCTGGCGATCGAGCGTTCCATCGACGCGATGATCAGGTCGGCGGCCTCGAACCAGCCCATGTGGCGCAGCATCATCTCGGCCGAGAGGATCTCGCTGCCCGGGTTGACGTAGTCCTTGCCGGCGTACTTGGGCGCGGTGCCGTGGGTGGCCTCGAACATGGCGATCGAGTCGCTCAGGTTGGCGCCGGGGGCGATGCCGATGCCGCCGACCTGTGCCGCCAGCGCGTCAGACACGTAGTCGCCGTTGAGGTTGAGCGTGGCAATCACCGAGTACTCGGCCGGACGCAACAAGATTTGCTGCAGGAAGGCATCGGCGATGACGTCCTTCACGATGATGGCCTTGCCCGTATTCGGGTTCTTGAGTGTCATCCACGGGCCGCCGTCGATCAGCTCGGCGCCAAACTCGCGCTGCGCCAGTGCGTAGCCCCAGTCGCGGAAGCCACCCTCGGTGAACTTCATGATGTTGCCCTTGTGCACGAGCGTCATGCTGGGCTTGTCGTTGTCGATCGTGTACTGCAGCGCCTTGCGCACCAGGCGCTCGGTGCCTTCGCGGCTGACCGGCTTGATGCCGATGCCCGAGGTGTTGGGGAAGCGGATTTTCTTGACGCCCATTTCCTCGATCAGGAATTTGATGAGCTTCTTGGCCTTGTCGCTTTCGGCTTCGTATTCGATGCCGGCGTAGATGTCTTCCGAGTTCTCGCGGAAGATGACCATGTTGGTCTTCTCGGGCTCTTTGACGGGGCTGGGCACGCCCTTGAAGTACTGGATGGGGCGCAGGCAGACGTAGAGGTCGAGCTCTTGGCGCAACGCCACGTTCAGGCTGCG
>JANPMR010000353.1:0-5673 GCA_031427055.1 Rubrivivax sp. | reverse complement strand
CGGCCGCGCCGGAACCATCGCGCAGATGAATCCAGTTCTTGCCCATGATGCCGGTGTTGACCTTCACCACCTGGCCACGCACCACGACAGGCTTGTCCTTGAGCGCCGTCTTGCCCGTGAAGACTTCGGCAATGGTCCGGGCGCCCGTGCCCGTGGCCTTGGCCACCTTGGGTAGCACCTCGCTGACGGCGGCCGGGCGCGTGGCCGCCTGCGGCGCGCCCAGCAAGGCGGCAGTCCCGGCCAGTTGCGCGAAGACGATCTTGTCGAAGGTCTTCTTCAGCGTCTTGCTCTCGAAGTTCTGCATCAGCGCCGCGTTGACCAGGCTCACCCGGGCACCCTTCTTCACGCTGGCGGTGGGCACGGCAGCCCACATCTCGCCCTGGCCGGTCTTGAGCCGCAGATAGGTATAGCCCTCGACGTCGCGCACTTCGAGGACTTCGCCCCCGAAGGCGGCCGTTGGTGCCGACGGCATCGCCTGGCCGTTGAGCGAGGTGGCGGCAAGGGCCAGCACCATGGCGGCGGATCTGAGCTTCATGATCGGACCTCTTTGTTGTCGCCACCGGGTCCGTCATGCACAACGCGGGCGGGCCCCTGGCATCAAGGCGTCTTGGAAGCCGCCTTGGGCTCTTCGGGTTCCTTGTGCGCCACGCCGGTGTGGCACTCGATGCAGGTGGCCTTGCCGGCCGCAAACTTCTTGTGAGCCTTCAGCGCGTCCTCGGATTGCTTGCTCGCGTCCCAGGCCGCTGGGTCGTGGCAGGCGCGGCAGTTGGCCGAGTTGTCGGCCTTCATCCGATCCCAGACGATGTTGGCCAGGCGCCAACGCTCGCGGTCGAACTTCTCCTGCGTGGAGATGGTGCCGCGCATCTCGGCCAGCGCGTCAACGACGCCGGCCTTGGCCTTGGCGAAGAGTTTGTCCGGATAAGTGTGCGGCAGATGGCAGTCCACACACATGGCGCGCACGCCGGTGCGGTTGTTGTGGTGCACCGACTGCTTGTGCTCGGGGTACACGAACTTGGCATGCGAGTGGCAGGCACTGCCGCAGAACTCGTTGGTGCCGGTCAGGTGCACGGCGACCTGGGTGCCGATGACCCCCAAGGAGCCCACCGCCACGCCCGCCAGAACAAGCGCAAAGATGGACCAGCGGGCCGACGGGGAAAACAGCCAACGGAAGAATCGACCCATCATCCCCGGGCTCCTGGGCTCATTCATGCGCTTGCTCCTGTGCAGCCTGTGGCAGATGGCCCGACGCTACGGGCGCGGCGCATGCCGGCCATTGCGTCAGGTCAACGGATGCCGCGCGGCGCCCGGGCGCCGCGCGGCAGGGGCACTACTTGGACGCCAGCACGATGGCCACGACGGCCTTGATGTCGGCGTCGCTGCCGGCGACCGACTTGTGCTCGTCGCCGTCGGACATCTTGCCGCCGGACTTGAGGTAGGTGAAGAGCCTGTCGGCCGCGTCAGACTTGCCCTTGTTCTTCTCGGCCACCGAGGCCCACGACGGACCCTTCTTGGTCGTCGTGGCCGTGTGGCACTTGCTGCACTTTTCCTTGGCAGCGAGGTCTTCGCCAGGGCCGGCAAGGGCCGGGCCGGCGAGCGCGAGCGTGGCCGCGGCGAGGGCAAGAGTGAGTCTCATCGGGGTTCTCCGTTGTTCAGACATCGGCTGCGCGGCAGCAACAAGCCAGACCGCACACCCGTGCCCATTCTCGTGTGGCGTCGCGCGGCGCCAATTGACCTGTGTCAGTTGCCGGTCGGCGCGGGGTCGCGGTGGCGGGCCAGGTGGCGCGGCGTCCACGAGGGCGGCACGCGGCGCACGAAGTTCGACCGCGCGATGTGATAGCTGGGGTCGAAGCCGTAGAAGTTGCGGCGCATGCGCGCGAGCTCGTCGTCGCGGTAGCGCTGCAGCGGGCGCTCGGCTTCGTCGCGCGCACGCCGTGCGGCCTTGGCAGCCAGGCGGGCCGCCAGGCCGGGGTCGCACGCCAGCACCGCGGCGCGCTGCCAGGCGTGGTCCATGAAGTCACCGCGCCCATCGCCGAAGACGGCATCGACCAGGCCCCACGCGCAGGCCTGCGCCGCCGCCACCGGCAGCCGGCCGCCCATCACGGAGTGCACCGTCGCGCCGCCGCGCAGGCGCCGCGGCAACAGGTAGGTCCAGTACTCGCTGCCATGCAGATTGCCCATGTTCTTGTAGTGCGGGTTGAGCACCACGCCGGGCCACGCCCAGACCTCGTCGGCCGCCAGCGCCATGAACACACCGCCGGCGCCCGCGTTGCCCTGCATCGCGGCAATGACGAGCTTGCCGCTGGCCTCGATCAGGCAGCGCGTGACGTCGTTGATGGCGTTGATGTTGCGCCCGCTCTCGTCGGCCGCGCTGTCGGCGGCTTCGATGAGGTTGAGGTGGATGCCATTGCTCCAGAAGTCGGGGCCGCCGGTGAGCAGCAGCACCGGCTGCGGCAGCGCCAGCGCAGAGCCGATGGCGGACAGCAGGCGCTGGCATTGCGCCGTGCCCATGGCGCCGTTGTGAAACGCGAAGTGCAGCGCGACGACGCCACCGCGGATCTCGAGCCGGATCTCGTCGCAGGCGGCAGTCTCTGTCCACAGCGGCAGCGCGACAGCCTCGGCCGCGAAGGCCTGGGTGGCCGGCAGCTTGAGACTGCCCGCCGGCTCGACGCGGCGCACGCGGCCGATCCAGACCGCACCGTCGACCGTGGCGCGCAGCAGGGCGTGGTCGCGGCGCGCCATCACCTCGCCCGGCGGGCCGTTCACTGGCAGCGGCTGGGCGTGACCATCGAACAGGTGGCAAGGCACGCCAAACAGCGCGTCCAGCACGCCGGGGCTGCCGTCGGCGGCGCGCAGTTTGCGCAGCGCGGTGGCGGTGTCGTCGCGCGCCCAGTCGATGGCGCGGTCGCCCTGGCGCATCAGGGGCTGCCAGCGGCCGCGCGGGTCGGGCGGCGGCGCGGGCGGCGGCGTGGCGCCGTGCGCCTCGAAGTGCGCCACGGCGCGCAGCACGGCGCGCGCCGCGGCCGCGGTGACCTGCTGGCGGTAGAGGCTGGACTTGGTGGCCGCGCGCATCGCAAAGGTCTCGGTGGCCCACACCGGGCCGGCGTCCATCTCGGCCACGGCCTGCAGCACGGTCACGCCCCAGGTGGGCTCGCCGTTCAAGATCGCCCAGTCCAGCGCCGAAGGCCCACGGTCGCCCGCGACGCCCGGGTGCACGATCAAGCAGGGCAGCGCGCGCCACACCGACTCCGGAATGGCGCGCTTGAGAAACGGGGCGATCAGCAGATCCGGCTTGAACAGGGCCACCGCTTCCTCGGTGACGCTGTCGGCGATGTCGAACTCCACCGCCACCGCGTGCCCAAGCGCCGTGAGCTCCAGGTACAGCCGCTGCGCCAGGCTGTTGAAGCTGCGCGTGAGAAACAGGATTCGCATCGGCCGCCGGCCCGCGTCAGCAGATCCTCGGCAGCTGGTCGCCCGTCAACCAGTCGACGATGCGCCGGCCACCGAAGCGCGTCTGCATCTGCACAAAGTGGTGCGGGTCGGTGATGACCTCGCCGATGATCGCGGCGTCGCGCCCCTGCGGGTGGGCGCGCATCACGGCCAGCAGGCGCTCGGCGTCGTCCGGCGCGGCGATGGCCACCAGCTTGCCCTCGTTGGCCACGTACAGCGGGTCCAGGCCCAGGAACTCACAGGCCGCCTGCACCTGCGGTCGCACCGGTACCGCGTGTTCGTGGATGAGCATGCCGGCGCGCGACTGCGTGGCGATCTCGTTGAGCGTGGTGGCCAGGCCGCCGCGCGTGGGGTCGCGCAGCACGCGGATGGCGGGCACCGCGGCCACCATCGACGCCACCAGCCGGTGCAGCGCGGCGGTGTCGGAAACGATGTCGGTGCCGAAGGCCAGTGATTCGCGCAGCGACATGATGGCCGTGCCGTGGTCGCCCATGGTGCCGCTGATGAGGATGCGGTCGCCCGGCCGTGCCTGGTCGCCCGAGATGGTGACGCCCTCGGGCACCACGCCGACGCCGGTGGTGGTGATGAACACACCGTCGCCCTTGCCGGCCTCCACCACCTTGGTATCGCCGGTGACGATGGGCACGCCGGCCTCGCGCGAGGCCGCGGCCATCGAGTCGACGATGCGTTTGAGGTCGGCCAGCGGGAAGCCCTCTTCCAGGATGAAGCCGGCCGCCAGGTACAGCGGCACCGCGCCGGACATGGCGACGTCGTTGACCGTGCCATGCACCGACAGGCAGCCGATGTCGCCGCCCGGAAAGAACAGCGGGCTCACGACATGGCAATCGGTGGCCATCACGATGCGCCCGGCCGGCCGCGGCAGCAGCGCCTGGTCGTTGCGCTGCGCCAGCCACTCGTTGTCGAAGGCGGCGGCAAAGAGCTGCTCGACCAGCTGCGCCATGGCGCGCCCGCCACTGCCGTGCGACAGATCGACGTGGCCGTGCTTGATGTCCAGCGGCCGGACGTAGTCGCGCTTGACTTCACTCATGTGGCCCCCAAGACGCTGCGCGTCGTCCCCCCAAGGGGGATTTCGCGCTTGAGGCGGCTCGGCGCGCTCACTCGGTCACCACAGCAATCTCGCGAAAGCGCCCGTAGCTGTAATGGGCCGCGCAAGCGCCTTCGGACGACACCATGCAAGAGCCGATCGGGTTCTCGGGCGTGCACACGGTGCCGAAGACCTTGCAGTCGCGCGGGTGCTTCACGCCACGCAGGATGGCACCGCATTCGCAGGCCTTGTTGTCGGCCACGCTGCGGGTGACCAGGCCGAAGCGGCGCTCGGCGTCGAAGGCGGCGTACGCCTCGCGGATGCGCAGCGCGCTGTAGGGCACCTCGCCCAGGCCGCGCCACTCGAAGGCGCGGCGCAGCTCGAAGACTTCGGACACCAGCGCCTGCGCCTTGAGGTTGCCGTCGCGGCTGACGGCGCGGCTGAACTCGTTTTCAACCTCGGCGCGGCCCTCGTTGATCTGGCGCACCAGCATCAGGATGGCTTGCATCACGTCCAGCGGCTCGAAGCCGGCGATGACCACCGGCTTGCGGTATTCCTCGGCGAAGAACTCATAGGGCTGGCTGCCGATGATGGTGGAGACATGCGCCGGGCCGATGAAGCCATCCAGCGCCAGCGTGCCCAGCTGGCGCACCTCGGGGGACTCCAGGATGTGCGTGATGGCCGCCGGCGTCAGCACGTGGTTGCAGACGACGCTGAAGTTCTTCAGGCCGAGCTGCGCCGCCTGCTGGATGACCAGCGCCGTGGGCGGCGTGGTGGTCTCGAAGCCGATGGCGAAAAATACCACCTCGCGGTCCGGCTGCGCTTGCGCGATCTTCAGCGCGTCGGCCGGCGAATAGATCATGCGCACGTCACCGCCGCGTGCCTTGGCCTTGAGCAGCGACAGCTTGCCCGAGGCGGGCACGCGCAGGCAGTCGCCGTAGGTGCACAGGATGACGCGCTGCTCGAGCGCCAGCCCGATGGCCAGGTCGACGCGGCCGATGGGCAGCACGCACACCGGGCAGCCGGGGCCGTGGATCATGCGCACCGGCGGCGGCAGCAGGTCGGCCACGCCGTAGCGCGAGATGGCGTGGGTGTGGCCTGCCAGCGTCGTCGGGAAGCGCGTCATGCCGCCGTGGAAGGCCGCGCCCGGCCCGACCTACGTGGACGAGTGCCGCCTGACC
>JANPMR010000352.1:0-4495 GCA_031427055.1 Rubrivivax sp. | reverse complement strand
TTGGCCGGCGCTCGTACAAGAACAGTCCCGAGCCCGACCGGCTGATCGCGCGCAAGGACATGGTCGACGCGCTGGAGCAGGGCCGCACCCGGCTCGCGCTGCGGCTGAAGCTCACGCACGCGCAGCGCGACGCGCTGGTGGACGACGCGGCCGGTGATCGTCTCGACGCTGTGCTGTGCCTGGCGCAGGCGGCCTGGGCAAGCGGCCAGCCGCGATACGGGCTGCCAGAGCAGATCGATCCGGTCGAAGGCTGGATCGTCGGCGGGTGATGGGGCGTGGGTGTGCTGGGCGCCGTTGACACGCGGCCATGCTGCATGCGTTGATTCGTGCGTGCGTCGGGTGTGTGGCTGCGGTGGTCGGGTGGCTGCACCAGACCGAGTTCTGTCCTTCGATGCGCGCTTCGCGGCACCGGCTCACGACCATGATGGAGAGCTCTCCATAAGAGTCGTCAACGTCAGGTCGGCGACCGACCGCAAACGGCAGCACCAGCTGCATTGCCTCCGATCAAGCTCTGGCGCCGGCCCGCTCCTGGAAGATCGCAATCCGTGCCGTGCGCCGCAGCCCGCTCAAACCCCCAGCAACTGCCCACCGTCCACCGCGATCGTCTGCCCGGTCACCCAACGCGCCATCGGCGAGGCCAGGAAGAGCGCCACATCGGCGATGTCGTCGGGCGCGCCCATGCGGCCGAAGGGGATGCTCTTGAGCGTGCGCTCGTAGAGCGCGTCGCCGGCCAGTCGGCGCTGGTCCCACACGCTGCCGGTGAAGTCGACCGAGCCCGGTGCGATGCAGTTCACGCGGATGCCCTGGCGCGCCAGCATCGCGGCCTGGCTGCCGGTGTAGTGGACGATCGCCGCCTTCACGGCGGCGTAGGCCGGGCTGCGCGTCGAGGGGCGGTGCGCCGAGATCGACGACACGTTGATGATGCTGGCGCCTGTGGCCGCCTGCAGCAGGGGCAGCGCGGCGTGCGATGCGCGCACCATCGCCATCACGTCCACCGCCCACCCCGCGGCCCAGGCCGCCTCGTCGTCGCCCATGCCCATGCCCGAGGCGTTGTTGACGAGCACGTCGATGCCGCCCAGCGCGGCCGCGGCTGCGGCCACATAGCGCGCGATGGCCTCAGCGTCGGCCAGATCGCAGACACCGGCATGCACCGTGCCGCCGTGCAGGGCGAGTTCGCTGCGCGCCTGCTCCAGCGCCGCGGCGCCGCGCGCGCAGATCGAGACCTGTGCACCGGCCGCCGCAAAGCCCGCCGCGATGGCGCGGCCGATGCCGCGGCTGGCGCCGGTGACGACGACGCGCCGACCCGTGAAATCGAATGCCATGCTGATCCTCTTGCGCGGTGCGCTATGCGACGTTGACGGGAAACTGCGCGGCCAGCGTCAGCGTGTACTCGGCCAGCGGCCCGGCGTGGACGGGGAAGTTGAAGAAGCCCTGATCGAGGGTGCCGAAGCCGAAGGGCGGAAGCGACAGGGCCCGCATTGTCGCGGCATGTTCTGCGGGCCGGCCGAGGCCGCGCAAGGGCCTGGGCGGATCCTCGCGCGGCGACAATATGGCCCAAGGCGGCTACCCAATTCCACCATGCCATCACGCACCACCGGCGGGCTCGTCTACTCCACCGAAGCCGGCCGCATGTGTCCCGCCTGTCGCCAGGCCTGGGCCGATTGCCGCTGCAAGGCCCTGGCTGCGGCGCCCGTCGGCGACGGCATCGTGCGCGTCAGCCGCGAGACCAAGGGCCGTGGCGGCAAGGCCGTGACCCTGGTGCGCGGGCTGGCGCTGGACGCTGGCGCGCTGGCCGACGTGGGCAAGAAGCTGCGCGCGGCCTGCGGTGCCGGTGGCACGCTCAAGGATGGCGTGCTCGAAGTGCAGGGCGACCACTGCGAGCGCGTGATCGAGTGGCTGCGCGGCCAGGGCCACACGGTCAAGCGCGCGGGAGGATAGGCAAGGCCAGCGGCGTGGCGGCAGAGTCCACGTCAATGCGCGGCGCCTCAAGCTCGCGCGCCGTGAGCCACAAGCGCGTGTCGAACTCGAGCTGGTGATAGTCGGGCTCGATGTGCGTGCACAGCGCGTAGAAGGCGCGGTCGTGCTCGCGCTCCTTCAGATGGGCCAACTCGTGCACGACGATCATGCGCAGCAGCGGCGCCGGTGCGTCCTTGAACAGGCTGGCGATGCGGATCTCGCGCTTGGCCTTCAGCCGCGTGCCCTGCACGCGCGAGACCGCACTGTGCGTGCCCAGCGCCTGGTGCGTGAGCTGCAGGCGCGCGTCGTACACGGCCTTGCTGAGTGGCGGCGCGCTGCGCAGGTGGCGCGCCTTGAGCTCGGCCACGTAGTCGAGCAAGGCGCGGTCGTTGCGCACCGTGTGCGGCTGCGGATGGCGCTCGGCGATGAAGGCGGCCAGCCGGCCCTCGGCGATCAGCGCCTGCACCCGCTGCAGCACGTCGGGCGCGTAGCCCGACAGGTAGCGCAGCGACGCCTGGCGTGCTGCCGATTCAGCGGTCACGGCGCAGGGCCAGCAGCAGGTTGTTGGCCGGCATGTCCACGCGCTCGCACAGCGCAAATCCCGACGCGGCGGCCTGCGCCAGCACATCGGCCAGCCGCCGCAGCCCCCAGGCCGGGCTGCGCGCGCGCAGGTCGGCGTCGAAGCCTACGTTGCCCGTGGCGACGGGCTCGCCGTCGACAAGATAGGGGCCGTAGAGCAGCAGCAGCCCGCCGGGCGCGAGGTGGCGCGCCGCGCCCTGCATCAGCGCCGCGGTGGTGGCCCAGGGCGAGATGTGGATCATGTTGGCGCAGAACACTGCATCGACGACGGCGGGGATGTCGCTCCAGTGCGCCGCCATCACGTCCAGCGTCACGGCCGGCCGCACGTTGGCCAGGCCAGCGCACCACGCGACGATGGACGGCAGCGCGTTGGCGTCGCCATCGCTGGGCTGCCAGCTCCATTGCGGTAGCGCGGCCGCAAAGTGCGCCGCGTGCTGGCCGGTGCCGGCCGCGATCTCGAGCGCCGTGCCTTGCGGCGGCAGCAGGCGCAACAGCTCGGCCAGGATGGGGCCGCGGTTGCGTTCGCAGGCGGGGCTGTGGCGCGGGACGTCGAGCGTCACGACAAGCCCATGCGCAACCGGCGTGCCGCGTCTTCGTCGCGCGCGTCGTCGATCTCGCGCAGCACGGCGCGCACGTCGGCGGTCTTGGTGGGTGCGGTGAAGTGGCCGGTCAGGCGCGCGGCGTCGAGCGGCGCACCGCTCTTGTAGTGCTGCCAGATCTCGTCGCCATAGCGCGTGGTCAACAACGCCGGCGCAAAGCGGCCGAAAAAGTCGCGCAGGTTGGTCACGTCGCGCAGCAGCATGCGCTGGGCGTGGTTGTTGCCGGCCGCGTCCACGGCCTGCGGCAGGTCGATGATGACCGGGCCGTCGGCAGCCAGCAGCACGTTGAACTCCGACAGGTCGCCGTGCACCACGCCCGCCGCCAGCATGCGCACAACCTCGGCGATCAGCGTGGCGTGGTGGGCTAGCGCCTCCTCGGCGCTCAGCACCACGTCGTTGAGGCGCGGCGCGGCGTGGCCCTCGGTGTCGACCACCAGTTCCATCAGCAACACGCCGTCGAGAAACTGATAGGGCCGCGGCACGCGCACGCCGGCAGCGGCCAGGCGGCGCAGCGCGTCCACCTCGGCGCTTTGCCATGCGGCCTCTTGCGATTCGCGCCCGAAGCGCGTGCCCTTGGCCATGGCGCGGGCTTGGCGGCTGTTCTTGACCTTGCGGTTCTCGGTGTAGTCCACGGCCTGGCGGAAGCTGCGGTTCGTGGCTTCCTTGTAGACCTTGGCAGCGCGCAGGTTCTCGCCGCAACGCACCACGTAGACATTGGCTTCCTTGCCGCTCATCAGCTGGCGCAGCACGGCGTCGATGAGGCCTTCTTCAACCAGCGACTGCAGTCGCGCGGGGGTTTTCATCCGCGGATTGTCCGCTGACGGCGCGGGTGGGCTCGATGTACGGGTCTTGCGCGCAGACTCTCGCTACGCTGGCCTGTGGGCGAGGCGACTCGATGCGTCGGGGACGAAACCCGCAATTGCTGTGCGCCGACGGATGCCGATCCGACGACGATCACCCGCAGTGCGGTGCGCGTCGCTTTCAGGTCTTGCCCGCCAAGGCGCGCGGTTGGCCCATTGCTGTCGTTCCTGCCTCGCTCGCGTTCGAGCAGTCGCGCGTCGCGGCAGGCGGCGTCTGGCAGGGGCTCATGCTGCGGCGGTCGTCGCTGCGCGCCGACTCCGCTGTGGTGCGCGCGCCGAGGTCGAGCCGCGTAACTCGCTCCGCGCCCTGCGTGCGCTGCGCTCGAACAGACGCGGCAAGTCAGTCCACGATGCGCGCTGCGCGCGCCGACCTCGGCGCTGTGCTCCTCGCCGCCGCAGAAATCGCCCCTGCCAGACGCCACCTGCCGCTCAAGCACCTGGGTGGCGTGCCGGCCGCGCGACGCCACTGTTTCGGCAAAGGTGGGCCCGGGTGGGCTGGGG
>JANPMR010000351.1:0-2882 GCA_031427055.1 Rubrivivax sp. | reverse complement strand
TGGCCGCGCGACCATCCGAAGGGTCGTCATTGCCGGTGGCGGCACCGCCGGCTGGATGGTCGCTGCAGGGCTGTCCAAGGCGCTGGGCAGGCGGCTGGACATCCGGCTGGTGGAGTCCGACGAGATCGGCACCGTCGGCGTGGGTGAGGCCACCATCCCCTCGCTGCAGATCTTTCACAGCCTGCTCGGCATCGACGAGCGGGAATTCATGGCCGCCACCCAAGCCACCTTCAAGCTGGGCATCCGCTTCGAGAACTGGCGCGATGCGGGCGCAGACTACTTCCATGGCTTCGGTCTGACCGGCAAGGACCATTGGACGGCGGGTTTCCAGCACTTCTGGTTGAAGGGCCACCAGCAGCAGTTGGCGGCCGACTACGGCGCCTATTCGCTGGAAGTGCAGGCTGCACAGCAGGGCCGCTTTGCTCATCTGCCCGACGAGGGCCTGCACTACGCCTATCACCTGGACGCCACGCTCTACGCCCGGTTTCTGCGCCGCTTCAGCGAAGCGCTCGGCGTGCAACGTATCGAGGGCAAGATCGTTGAAGTCAAGACCGATGCGTTGACGCAGGACATCCGTGCCTTGCGCCTGGACTCCGGTGCCGAGATCGAGGGCGATCTGTTCATCGATTGCACCGGCTTTCGCGGCTTGCTGATCGGCGAGGCCCTGGGGGTCGGCTACGAGGACTGGTCGCACTGGCTCTACAACGACAGCGCGGTGGCAGTGCAGACGGCGTCCGTGGGCGACGCCACGCCGTTTACCCGGTCTATCGCGCACGGCTGGGGCTGGCAGTGGCGCATTCCGCTTCAGCACCGGGTTGGCAACGGGCTGGTCTACGGCAGCCGCTACCTCGACGACGAGCAAGCGCGGCAGGTGTTGTTGGCCCACGTCGAGGGCCAGCCGCTGACGCAACCCCGCTTGATCAAGTTCCGCCCGGGCCAGCGGCGCCAGGTCTGGCGCAGCAACTGCGTCGCCGTCGGCCTGGCCAGCGGCTTTCTCGAACCGCTGGAGTCGACCAGCATCTACCTGATCCAGCGCGCCATCATCCGTCTCGTGCAACTGTTCCCCGGTGCCGGCATTTCGACGGCCGACATCGATGAGTTCAATCAGCAGACGCGCTCCGACATCGAGCACATCCGCGACTTCATCGTCCTGCACTACCGCGTGACGAATCGCCAGGACTCGCCCTATTGGCAAGCCTGCCGCAACATGGACATTCCGGCCTCGCTGCGGCACCGCATCGATCTGTTTCGCGAAACCGGCCGAGTCTTTCGCGTGGCCGGCGAACTGTTCGCCGAGAACTCGTGGATACAGGTGATGTTGGGGCAGGGCATCGTGCCAAGACAGCACCACCAGGTTGCCGATCTCATGGGAGACGCGGAGCTGGCGCGCTTCCTGGGCGGCATTCGATCGTCCGTTGACCAGGCGGTCCTGCAGTTGCCGCCGCATCAGGCCTACGTCGAGAAGTACTGCAGTTCCTCGCGAGCTTGAGCCTTGATGCCCTGAGACGGGCGCTGTGACCCGTTGACCCGCCGGGCCAACGAGGACATGACGCGGCGGTACAAGGGAAATCCGGTAGTTCGGCCCTATTGCCAATTCCTGGGCCCTTGCTTATGCTTTCATGAAACCGCTTTCAAGCCTCGACCACTTGTCAGGAAATTTGCAATGAACCAGTGCTCGAAAAAGTTTGCCCTCACGGCGTGTGCGCTGGCTGCGTCCTTGCTGGTTGCGGCCTGTGGCGGCGACGGTTACGAGGCCGCGCCGGTCGATCCGGCGGCTCCCACCTTGGTCATTGCCGACAACGTCGCAGGCGCAAAGGCCACCGATGCCGTGACCTTCACGTTCACCTTCAGCAAGTCCGTCGGCAGCAGCTTCACCGCCAGCGATGTCGTGGTGAGCGGTGGCACCCCCGGGGTGCTCATCAAGGTCAACGACATGAAGTACCTGCTGGAGGTGACACCGCCAGCCGACCGCGCGGGCAAGTTGAGCGTGGCCGTGGCAGCCGGTGCATTTGCGGACCTCGGCGGCAAGGCCAACGTGGGCGCGAGCGCCCAAGAGCAGAACTTTGATACGGTCAAGGCAGTTCCCCCGCCGGTCGGCGGCGGCGACATCGTGCTGGCCTCGTTCGACGAGGCCACGCCGCTGGTCTTCGAAGGCTTCAACGGCGCCGAGACCTCGAGCATCGCCGCCGGCCCGGCGGGCGCCACCGGCCTGACCGGCAAGATCATCCGCCTCGGCGGCGAAGTCTGGGCGGGCGCAAAGGTCAACGTCGGCCCCATCGCGCTGACGGCGACCAACCGCACGATCTCGGCGCGGGTGCATTCCGCGGTCGCCGGCGTTCCCATGGTGCTCAAGCTGGAGAACGCCACCGACGCCGGCATCAACACCGGTGACATGCAGTCCACACAGGCCGTTGTGGTGGGCTGGCAGACGCTGACCTGGGTGGTGCCCGCCGACAAGGTGGGGCCAGCGTACAGCTGGATCGTGATGCTGCCCAACCTGGGCACCAAGGCCTCGGCCAGCCCGGGCGAGACCTACCACTTCGACGACATCAAGCTCGTCGTCGCCGCGGCGCCAACGAGTGTGACGCTGGCCTCGTTCGACGAGGCAACGGCCCTCGTGTTTGAAGGATTCAACGGTGCCGAGACTTCGAGCATTGCTGCCGGCCCGGCGGGGGCCACCGGCCTGACCGGCAAGATCATCCGCTTGGGCGGCGAGGTCTGGGCGGGCGCCAAGGTCAACGTCGGCCCCATCGCGCTGACGGCAACCAACCGCACGATCTCGGCGCGGGTGCATTCCACGGCAGCCGGCGTTCCGATGGTGCTGAAGCTCGAGAACGCCACCGACGCCGGCATCAACACCGGTGACATGCAGGCCGTGCAGG
>JANPMR010000350.1:0-1679 GCA_031427055.1 Rubrivivax sp. | reverse complement strand
CTGCCCGGGCAGGTTGATGATGAGGGCCTTGCCGCGGATCACCGCCACCTGGCGCGACAGGATCGCCGTCGGCACGAAGGCCAGGCTGATCTGGCGCATCTGCTCGCCAAAGCCGGGCATCACCTTATGGGCCACGGCCAGAGTGGCCTCGGGCGTGACATCGCGCGGCGCCGGACCGGTGCCGCCGGTGGTGAGCACCAGGTCGCACTGCATGTCGTCCACCAGCTCGCGCAGCGTGGCGCTGATGCCGGCTTCTTCGTCGGGAATCAGCCGCTCGTGCCATTGCAGCGGATTGCGCAGCGCGCGGCCCAGCCAATCACGCAAGGCTGGGATGCCCTTGTCTTCGTAGACGCCGCTGCTGGCGCGGTCGCTGATGGAGACAAGGCCGATGCGGACGGGGTCAGGCTCGTTCATGGCGTGAGCATCGGACGAATCAGCTGGAACAATTCGCGAAAGCTCTTCGGCTGGCGCGCCTCGGGAGCCAGCCCGGTGGCATCACGGCGTGCGGCGCGAACCAGGCTGCGCAACTGCTGGGTGTCGGTCTCAGGATGCGCCTGCAGCCAACGCGTCATGGCGTCGTCAGTGGCGATCAGCTCGGCCCGCCAGCGCTCGGCCTCGTGCAAGGCCAGTGCCGCCTGTGCCGAACCGATGGTGGCCAGCGCCACCGCGTTGCGCAGCGCGTCTTCGTCGGCCCTGCGCATGAGCTTGCCCACGTACTGCATCTGGCGGCGCCGGCCCTCGTGCGAACGGGTTCGGCGGTAGGTCTCGATGGCGTCGCGCAGCGCGTCGGGCAGGTCCAGCGCCGCCAGGCGGTCGGCGGACATCGCGGCCACGGCCTCGCCCAGATCCTGCAAGTCGTGCGACTTCTGCTTGAGCTGCGTCTTGCTCGGTCGCGCGTCGCCCGCGGCGTCGTCGGCGCCGTCTCTGGGGGCTTCGCCGTAGTGAATGTCGATGCCGCGATGCGGCGCGGCGCGCTTGGCCATGCGGTTGGGGTGGAGTCAAGGGGTGGGCGGCTATCATAAGTGCGCACTCCCGATCCACCCGACACCTGCACAGCCGCACCCCTTTGATGACCATTTCCTCTCGCACCGATTCCGGGTTCAGCTACCGCCGCGACCAGTTCCAGCAGATCGTCGAAGACGCCCTTGCGATGGCCAAGACGCTTGGCGCCAGCGATGCCGGCGCCGAAGCGTCCGAGGGCGTGGGTCTGTCGGTGAGCGTGCGCAAGGGCGAGCTTGAGAACGTCGAGCGCAACCGCGACAAGTCGCTTGGCGTCAGCGTCTACCTGGGCCAGCGTCGTGGCAACGCCAGCACGTCTGACTTCTCTGCCGCGGCGCTGCGCCAAACCGTGCAGGCGGCCTACGACATCGCCCGCTTCACGGCCGAAGACCCGGCCGCCGGCCTGCCCGACGCCGAAGACCTGGCCAGCGCGGGCGAGGTTGCGCGCGAGCTCGACCTGTTCCACCCCTGGGCCATCGACCCCACCGCGGCTGCCGATATGGCACGGCGCTGTGAAGGCGCGGCGATGGCGGTGGATCGCCGCATCACCAACTCCGAAGGCGCTGGCGTGTCGGCCCAGCAGGCCCACTTCTGGGCCGGCAACTCGCGCGGCTTTCGCGGCGGTTATGCCAGTTCGCGCCACTACCTGTCGGTGTCGCCCATCGCCGGCAAGGGCCGCG
>JANPMR010000349.1:0-2606 GCA_031427055.1 Rubrivivax sp. | reverse complement strand
AGCGCCTTGTCCTGCTCGGGCGTGGCGCCGCGCGGGCGCGTGCCGGCCAGCGGGCGGATGGTGATCTTGTCGCCCTCGGGCGTGTGCTCTTGCCGCACCAGGATCTCGGGGCTGGCACCGACGATCTGGAAATCGCCCATGTCGTAGAAGTACATGTACGGGCTCGGGTTGAGCGAGCGCAGCGCGCGGTACAGGCTCAGCGGGCTCTCGGTGTAGCGCTTTTTCAGGCGCTGGCCGATCTGCACCTGCATCATGTCGCCGGCGGCGATGTACTCCTTGCTCTTGGCCACCGCGGCCAGGTAGTCGGCCTTGTCGAACTCGCGCTCTACCGTGTAGCTGGGGCCGCGCTTCACCGGCGGTGCGGTCACGCTATAGCGCAGCTTGTCGGCCAGCTCGCTCAGGCGGCGCTTGCCGTTGAAGTAGGCCTCGGCTCGCGCCGGGTCGGCGTAGACGATCAGGTACAGCCGGCCAGACAAGTTGTCGATGACGGCCAGCTCTTCGCACTGCAGCAACAGGATGTCGGGCGTGTCGATGCCGCCACTCTTCCAGGTCGGCGCCAGCTTGGGCTCGATGTAGCGCACCGCGTCGTAGCCGAAGTAGCCGGCCAGCCCACCGCAAAAGCGCGGCAGGCCCGGCCGCAGCGCGACCTTGAAGCGCTGCTGGTAGACGCCGATGAAGTCGAGCGGGTTGCCGTCGTGTGCCTCGACCACCTGGCCGTCGGTGACGACTTCGGTGTGGAAGCCGCTGGCGCGCAGCAGCGTGCGCGCCGGCAGGCCGATGAAGCTGTAGCGGCCGAAGCGCTCGCCGCCCACCACCGATTCGAGCAGGAAGCTGTGCTTGGCGCCGCCCGCCAGCTTGAGGTACAGCGACAGCGGCGTCTCGAGGTCGGCAAAGGCCTCGGCGATGAGCGGGATGCGGTTGAAGCCTTGTGCGGCGAGGCTCTGGAATTCAAGTTCAGTGATCACGGGTCACACCTTCAGGCACGTGGGCCGGCCGCGCTTGGTGCGCGCGGCGGGCCAGAGAACGGGGGTGGGGATCGGGGTGGTGAACCCCAGGGCGCCGCAAGGGCACCCGCACGTCAGCGAGCGCGGGCCGAGCGACGCCAGGGCCAAGCTCCCCGGTCTGCACGACCGGGCCGGCAGGCGGCGTCCAAGGGGGCTCGAGGGTGGAATTCCACGTGAATTTGCGTAAACATTGCAAGTTCAGTCTATCAGGCCGGCGCCGCGGATGCCGATAACCCGGCACGGCCGTTCGGCCCGATCAACTCGCCTGCGGGAACCACCATGAACCGTCGCATCCTGACCCTGGCCGCCCTCAGCGCCGCCCTGTTGTCCGCTGTTCCTGCGCTATCGCAAACGGTCGATCTCGCGGGTGTGCGCTACACGCCGACGATGCAAGTGGGCGGCAAGGACCTCGTCCTCAACGGCGCTGGCATCCGCTACAAGTTCGTCGTCAAGGTTTACACCGCCGGCCTGTACCTGGGCGCCAAGGCCGCCACGCCCGAAGCCGTGCAAGCCGCGCCCGGGCCGCGCCGCCTGCACGTGGTGATGCTGCGCGACATCGATGCCAACGAGCTGGGCAAGCTCTTCACGCGCGGCATGCAGGACAACTCCTCGCGCGAGGAGTTCAGCAAGTCGATTGCCGGCACGCTGCGCCTGGCGGACATCTTCTCGGCCAAGAAGAAGCTCGTCAGTGGCGACAACTTCTCGGTCGACTGGGTGCCCGGCGTGGGCACCACCATCCTGGTCAACGGCAAGCCGCAGGGCGATCCAATCAAGGAGCCGGAGTTCTACAACGCGCTGCTGCGCATCTGGCTGGGGCCCAACCCGGCGGAACGTGCGTTGAAGGAAGCGCTGCTCGGGCGATCAACGTCCACCGCCAACACCGGCCAGCAGTAGCCCGGGCAGCACGATCTGGTCGATGCGGTCGACCACCGCATCGGCGCCGGCCGCGGCCACCGGCTCGCCGTGGTTGTAGCCGTAGCTCACCAGCACCACGGGGCAGCCGGCAGCGCGCGCCGCGGCGGCGTCGTTGCTCGAGTCACCCACCATCAGCGTGCGTGACGGGCTGCTGCCCAGCGCCTTGCAGGTCTCGATGAGTGGCAGCGGATCGGGCTTCTTGCGCGCGAAGGCGTCGCCGCCGAAGACGTGGTCGAAGTAGCCGTCCAGGCCCTTGAGCGCCAGCAGCGGCCGCGCAAAGGCCGTGGGCTTGTTGGTCAGGCAGGCCAGGCGCAGGCCGGCCGCGCGCAGCGCCTGCAGACCCTCCACGACACCGGCATAGACGTCCGAGTGCTGGCCGTTGATGGCCAGGTAGTGGTGCTGATAGCGCGCCCAGGCCGCATCAAACAACGCGGCCGGCGCGCCCACCTCGGCCAGCGTGCGCAGCAGCAGGTGCTCGCTGCCCTTGCCCACGGTGCGAGCGATGAAGTCGCGATCCACCGGCGGCTGGCCCAGATCGGCCAAGGCGAGGCGCAGCGCGACCTCGAAGTCGCCCACGGTGTCGACCATGGTGCCGTCGAGGTCGACGATGGCAGCTTGGAACCCGATATCACTCAGAGCACTGACCCCACAGAAACGAACAAGGCTTCGACCCCGAAGGGCGAAGCC
>JANPMR010000348.1:0-2543 GCA_031427055.1 Rubrivivax sp. | reverse complement strand
CGTCCACAGCTCAGGCTCGCTCGACCCCTTCTTGCTGACATTGAAGAGTTCACCGCCCCCAGGCGGATGCACCGGCCTGGTTCGCCACAGCGACGGGCGCTGCAGGAACTGCTCGCGGAAGTCCTCGGTGGCCCAGATCTGTCCGGGCTCGACGATGGGCTCGACGCGTGAGACGCACAGGATGGCGCTGCCGCCCACCACCGCCAGTCGCAGGTCGACATCGCGCTCGCGTGTCTGCACCTCGCCGTGGTGCAGGGCGATGCGCAGCCGCGGCTGGCCAGGTGCGCTGTACACCTCGTCCATCAGGTGGCGCGCCGTCTGCACCAGCGCCACCGGGTCGTCGCACACGATGAGCACCGCATCGCCCGCGCCGGTCTCGCTGATGGCGTCGGGCGGCGCCCAGCGCTGCACCGCGTCGGCCAGGGCCTTGCGCACCGGGCCGTCGATGCCGGCGGCCATGAGGGCGCCGAAGCCATGCACGTCGGCCTTCAGCACGCACAGCGTGCACACGCTGGCCGAGTGCTCGACGCCGCCGGGCGTCTTCCAGGGCCGGTCGTAGCCGACGATGTTCAGGCGGTCAATGCGCTGCAGGAAGCCGGGGTTCAGGCGCCCGATCACGCCCGTCAGCACTGGGTGCAGCAGGTAGTGCGTGGCGCGGGGCAGCACGCCCAGGGGCTCGAGCGTGGCGTCGCCGGGCCGCAGGAAGCGTTGCCGCCACTCGCCGCGCACGATGTCGTGCTGGACATAGCCCATCAGGCCGACGCGGTAGAGGGCACGCAGCGCCGGCTCGCCGCCGCACGATGCGCCGCCGTCGGCCGGGTCATCGACGCACAAGGCCTCGACCTCGGCGCGCGTCAGGATGGGCCCGGGCACGCGCTGGAACAGCCGGTCGAGGTCCATCTCGCCGATGTAGGGCGCGATCTCGGCCAGGTACTCGTGCGCGATCTCGTTGGCCGCCTGGTTGACCGCTTCCATCATGCGGTGTTCATTGCGGCGCTCATCGGGGCGCAACGCGACCAGGCGGTCGCCGATGGTCATGAGATCGCGCGGGCGCAGCAGCGTGTGGCGGCAGACGTAGCCGAACACGTCTTCCTCCTCGCGCGTGTAGGTGTCGACCACGCTGGTGCGGCCCAGAAACGCCTCGAGCGGGTTGTTGCGCTCGCGCCCGGGCAGCACCATGCGCTCGGCCTTCACGAGCCGGATGTTGTTGACGAAAATCTCACGCAGGCTCTCGGGTGAGTAGACGATGTCGACCGCGCTGCCGCGGTACTGCTGCACCATGGCCGTGCGCTGTGGCAAGCGCGCGTAGGCCTCCTTGCGGATCGCAGCAAAGACCTTCAGGCGGTGGTTGATGCGGCGCAGCTGGTAGGCCACTTCCACCAGGCCCAGCTGCGAGAAGTACCAGACATCGGGCGACAGCTCGCCGGTCACGCTGGGGTTGGTGGGCACTTCTTCGACATGCTTGTTGAAGTACTCGTCGATGCCGTCGATGAAGATGGCCAGCGGCGTCTTCAGCATGCGCAGGCGCGGCACCAGGTGGCCGTCGGTGTCGGTGGCGCAGCGCTGCAGTTCGCTCGGGCTCAGGTCGAGCAGGCGCACGAAGTGGTCGATCACGCTGTGCAGTTGCCGGTCGGCCACCAGCGAGGCCAGCCGCGCGTTGACCTTGAGGCCCTCGGTCTCGCCCGACTGCTTGAGCGCCGCCAGCGCCACTGCGGCCAGCCAGACCTTGGCCCAGGGCAGCGGCGAGGCCGCGAAGAAAGCGATCGCCTCGCGGCTGAAGATCTTGTCGCCAATGGGCTTGTCCAGCAGGTTGCCGCTGGGCAGGCAGATCGACTGCCCGGCGCGCTGGTAGAGGATGCGCTTGGCCTTGAGCAGCAGGGTCTTGCCGAAGCCCTTGGTGCCGATGACGATGAACTTGTCCTCGCGGTCGGGCGAGAGGTAGGCCTCGATCTCGGGGGTGCGGTGCAAGAGCGTCTCATCGAAGTCCTCCGCGACACGGATGTCATCGGCATCCACGGTCCACGCTCGCATCTGGCTTCCCCCTGCTGTCGGCTGCCTGCCGGCCCGCAGTGTATGCAGTGCCGGCGAACGGGCGACGCGAACGGGCGACACAAGCGGGCGACGCCGCCGGCTTGGCGCGGGCCAGCGCAGACGGCATCATCCGGTCATGCCGCTGCCCTTCAACTTCACCTGGCCGACGCCGGCCTATCTGTTCGGCGCGATCGTCTTCGGACTGGCTGGCATGGCAGCCTTTCGCTACGGGCGCAAGAGCGGGCAGGCCCGGCCGGTCTGGATCGGCGTGGCCCTGATGGTCTTTCCCTATCTGGTGTCGAACACGGCCCTGCTCTACGCCATCGGCGCGGCACTGGTCGCTGCGCTGTTCATTGCCCGCGGTTGAGGCTGCGCCGCTGCTCGCGCAGCATGAAGAGATACAGCGCCTCGATCTTCTCGCGTGCCCAGGGCGTCTTGCGCAGCAGTTTCAGGCTGGAGGCCATGCTGGGGTCGGTGGTGAAGCAGCGCAGCGCCACGCGCTCGCCCAGGCC
>JANPMR010000347.1:0-23045 GCA_031427055.1 Rubrivivax sp. | reverse complement strand
GGCGACCGACTTGCCGTTGAACGCGCTCGCACCCTGCACGCTGCTGGCGCGGAAGCCCGTGGCGGCGCGCGCATACAGGTTGACGGTCTTGCTCAAGGCTTGCGTGACGCTCAGGTCCCAGCTGACCTTGTTGTCCTTGGGACTGGCCGACAGCTTGCCATCGGGCTCGAGGCCCGCCAGTTGAGCCAGCGTGCACTTGGGCGGCCCGAAGCCGGGGATGCCCAGCGTCGGCCCGACGCAAGGCGCAAAGCCGCTGGCGTTGTAGTCCTCGACCGTGAAGTTCTTCTTGTCCTGGGTGTAGCGCAGGCCGGCGCTCAGGCGCGAACCCGGCGCGACGTCATAGCTGAGGTTGCCGAACACCGCCAGCGCGTCGTTCTTCTGGCGCACGCGCTGGTAGCCGTCTTGGGCGTTGCCGTTGGGTGAGTCGTAGCTGAAGCTCTCGACCTTGTAGTCCTCGCTGAACAGGAACACGCCAGCCTGCCAGTTCAGCGGGCCCTTGTAGGCGCTCTCGAAACGGATCTCCTGCGTCAACTGGCGATGCGTGGGCATGCCATCGGCGGTCTCGGATGAGAACGGGATGCCCGCATTGGGCGGCGTGGTGAAGGCGTTGCCGAAGCCGCCGTCGATGTCGCCGCGGTTCAGCGTCGTCAGCGATTCATAGCCAGTCACCGCGTGCAGCGCCAGGTCGCCGCCCAGGCCGACTCGAAGGCGCATGTTTGCGCCCTTGACCTTGAGCTTGGACGCGTTGGCGCCATCGAAGGCGACCTTGGACTCGTCGAAGCCGGCCACGAAATCGTTGGTACCCGGCTTGATGATGTTGGCGCGGAACAGGCGCGCCGAGCCGTCGAGATCGCGCGCATGCACGTTGAGCAGCGCGCTGAGGTCCTTGCTCGGCTCGATCAGCACCTGGGCGCGGAAGGCCGTGTCGCGATAGCCCTCGAGCTTCTTCGTCGGCCCGTTGCCGACGTTGTCGACCCAGTCATTGCGCGTCTGGTTGAGCACCGAGAAGCGCGTCGAGACGGTGTCGCTGATGGGCAGCGTGGCCGCGCCTTCCAGGTTGACGGTGCCGTAGGTGCCGTAGGAAAGGCTGCCGTAGCCCTCGGCCTTCTTGCCCGGGCGCACGGAGTTGAACTTGACCACGCCGGCCGGCGTGTTGCGCCCGAACAGCGAGCCTTGCGGGCCCCTCAGCACCTCGACGCCTTCAAGGTCGAAGGCCGGGAAGCCCTTGAGGATGGGGTTCTCTTGCACGACGTCGTCGTAGACCAGCGACACCGGCTGCGAGGCATTCAGGCGGAAGTCGGTGTTGCCATAGCCGCGGATGTAGAAGCGCGGGAAGGCGCGGCCGAAGGACGACTCGATGTTCAGGCTGGGCACACGGCCGGACAGCATGCGGATGTCCTGGCCGCCGGTGTTGAGGACCTCGAGAATCTCGGGCTGCAGCACGCTGGCCGACACCGGCACGTCCTGGATGTTGGCGATGCGGCGTTCGGCCGAGATCGTCACGGTCTGCAATTGGGTCGCGGCGGTTTGCGCCAGCGCGCCAAAGTGGGGCGCGGACAGCGCGGCCAGGGCGGCGGCGGCAACGGCGTGGTGCGTGGCAAGGAATCGGGTGCGCTTCATTGATAGGGCTCCTGGGTGGTGACGGGCGGGCAGTAGCATCGATGATGCCGCGTGACCCCCCGCCGGCCTGTGAAAGCCTCCCATCGCGCGCGCTGCCTGACGCCGCCACGCAACACCGCATGCTCGACGCCCGCCAATCCGACGCCTTCCACGCCCAGGGCTTTCTGGTCCTGCCCGGCTTCAAGACCGCCGCCGAGCTCGAGGCCGTGACGGCCCGCGCCCGCGCCATCGTCGATGCCTTCGAACCCGGCACGCACAGCAGCCGCTTCTCGACCCGCGACCGTGCCCTCGTCAACGACGCCGCGCTCATCGCATCAGCGAATGCGGTGCACTGCTTCTTCGAGGAAGAAGCGCTCGATGACGAGGGGCGCTTGCGCGTGCCCAAGGCGCAGTCGATCAACAAGATCGGCCATGCGCTGCACGAGCGCGACGCGGCCTTCGACGCCTTCTCGCACGGCCCGGCGCTGGCCGCACTGGCCGCCGATCTCGGCCTGGCGGCGCCGCAGGTCTGGCAGAGCCAAGTGATCTTCAAGCAGCCCCGCATCGGCGGCGAGGTCGGCTGGCATCAGGACGCCAGCTTCTTCGTCACTGCGCCGCACACCGTCACCACCTTCTGGTTTGCACTCGAGGACGCCACACTGGACAACGGCTGCCTGTGGGTGCAGCCGGGCGGCCACCGCGGCCCGCTGCGCGAGCGCTTTGTGTGCCGCAACGGCCAGTTGACGATGGAGGCGCTGGACGCCACGCCCTGGCCGGCGCTGGCCGACGCGCTGGCGCTGCCGGTGGCCGCCGGCACGCTGGTGTGCTTTCACGGCCTGCTGCCGCATTGCAGCGGGCCCAATCGCTCGGCGGTCTCGCGCATGGCCTACACGCTGCACGCCACCGACGCCACGGCCACCTACTCGCCGCTCAACTGGTTGCAGCGGCCGGATGGCGTGCGCGGATTGACGTGAGCCAGGCCAAGGCGCTTCTCCTGACCGACCTGGTCGACAGCGCCGCGCTGGCGTCGCGGCTGGGCGACGCCGCGCTGGGCGCCTTGTCGGCCGCACACGACCGCGTCGCGCGCGATCTGCTGCGCCAGTTTGGCGGCCGCGAGATCGACAAGACCGACGGCTTCCTGCTGCTCTTCGACGAGGCCACGCACGCGCTGGCCTATGCCATCGCCTACCACCGCGCGCTGGCCGCACTGCCGGTGCCCCTGCAGGCGCGCGCGGGCCTGCATGTGGGCGAGATCACGCTGCGCGAGACGCCGGCCGACGACGTCGCCCGCGGCGCCAAGCCGTTTGAGGTGGACGGCGTGAGCAAACCCATCGCAGCGCGCGTGATGTCCACCGCGCTCGGTGGCCAGACCTTGATCACCGCACCGGCGCTGGCCGCGTTGGGCGCCCACGGGCGGCGCGTCGTCTCGCACGGCCACTGGCGCGTCAAGGGGCTGCCGGAGCCGATCGAACTGTTCGAGAGCGGCGACGACGCGGCACCGTTTCGGCCGCCGCCCGACGGCGACAAGGTCTACCGCGTCGTGCTGCAGGGCGAGTTGTGGTTGCCGGCGCGCGAGATCCGCCACAGCCTGCCGGCCGAGCGCGACGCCTTTGTCGGCCGCAAGACGATGCTGCAAGAGCTGGCGCGGCGCTTCGATGGCGGGGCGCGCCTGGTCACGCTGCTGGGCATTGGCGGCTGCGGCAAGACGCGGCTGGCCACCCACTTTGGCTGGCTCGAGCTGGGCAGCTTTCCGGGCGGCGTGTGGTTTTGCGACCTGGCACCGGCGCGCGATGCCGAAGGCGTGGCCTATGCCGTGGCGCAGGGCCTGGACGTGCCACTGGGCAAGGACGATCCGGTCACGCAGCTCGGCCACGCCATCGCCGGGCGCGGTGCCTGCCTGGTGGTGCTGGACAACTTCGAGCAGGTGGCGCGGCATGCCGAGGCCACGCTGGGCCGCTGGGTCGAACGCGCCGCAGACGCATGCTTTCTGGTCACCACGCGCGAGGTGCTGGGCATCGCCGGTGAAGAAGCGGTGGCGCTGGCACCGCTGCAGGCCGCCGACGCCGAGGCGCTGTTCATGCGCCGCGCCGCCGCCGCGCGCGCCGACTTCAACCCCGGCACCGAAGACCGCGCCGCCATCGGCCCGCTGGTGCGCTTGCTCGACGGCCTGCCACTGGCCATCGAACTGGCCGCCGCCCGCGTGCGCACCTTGGCGCCGCGCGCGCTGCTGGCGCGCATGAGCGAGCGCTTCAAGCTGCTGGCCAGTTCGGGCAACCGGCTCGACCGCCAGGCCACGCTGCGTGCCACCTTTGACTGGTCTTGGGACTTGCTGGCGCCGGCCGAAAAGGCGGCGCTGGCGCAGTTGTCGGTGTTCGAGGCCGGCTTCACGCTCGACTCCAGCGAGGCCGTGATCGACCTGCAAGGGGTCGCCGATGCGCCCTGGACGGTGGATGTCGTCAACTCGCTGGTCGACAAGAGCTTCGTGCGGCCGCTGCACGACGAACGCTTCGACCTCTTGATGAGCGTGCAGGCCTACGCCGCCGAGCATCTGCACAGCGCGGGCCGGTTTGAGGGCAGCGGCCCGGCCGCCCTGCTGGCGGCGCAGGCCCGCCATGCCGACTTCTTTGCCGCGCTGGGGCCGGACCACGCCACCCTGCATGGCTGCGCCGAGCTCGACAACCTGGTCGCCGCCTGCCGGCGCTCGGTGCATGGCGGCCGCCCCGCCGCCGCCAGCGGCGCGCTGGCCGGCGCCTGGGCTGCGCTGGCGCTGCACGGGCCATTCCAGGCTGGCGTGGACCTCGCCGAGTCCGTCTGCGGCCTGGCCGGCTTGCGCGACGATGACGCCGCAAGGGCGCACGCTGCCTTGGGTCAGGCGCTCGAGGCCCTGGGGCGCCGCGCCGATGCACGCCAGCGCTACGAACAAGCCCTGGCGCATCTGGCGCCGGGCCAGAGCAGCCCTTGCGCGCTGCAGGTGCGCACCAGCCTGGCCAGCCTGCGCGCGCGTGCTGGCCAGGTGGACGAAGCCCGCGCCGAGCTGCTCGCCAGCGCGGCAATGGCGCACGGCACCGGCCACCCCGCACTGGCGTGTGCCGCCCTCAATGGCCTGGGCACGGTGGACTTCGAGCAAGGCCGCATGGACGACGCGCGCGGCCACTACGACGCGGCGCTGGCGCTGGCGCGGCGCACCGGCCACCGCCGCTGGCAGGGCAGCCTGCTGGGCAACTTGGGCAACCTGCACGCCAGCGTCGGCCGCATGGACGTGGCGCGCGCGCATTCCGAAGAAGCCCTGCTGATCGCGCGCGAGCTCGGCGACCGTCAGCGCGAGGGCAACACGCTGAGCAACCTGGGCATGCTGCACTGGACGCAGGGCCGGCTGATTGATGCCGGCACGGCCTGCGAGGCCGCCCTGGCGGTGGCGCGCGATCTGGGCCACGCGCGCCTGGAGACGGTCGTGCTGTGCAACCTGGGCCTGGTGCGCGAGGCCTCGGGCCAGACGGCGCAGGCGCAGACCCACTTCGAGGCGGCGCTGACGGTGGCGCGGCGCATTGCAGACCGCCGCGCCGAAGGGCAGGTGCTCGGCTACCTGGGCCTGACGCAGGCACGGCAGCAGCGCTTCGACGACGCACGCGCCAGCCTGGATGCCGGACAAGTCATCCTGCACGAGGTGGCTGACCAGCTCAGCCTGGGCGTGCTGCTGTGCAATCTCGCAGAAATCGAGTGGCTGGCCGGCCAGCCTGACGCGGCAGCGGCGGCGCGCGGCGCGGCGGCGGCACTGGCCCAGGCCTCTGGCGCCGGTGCCGAATCGGAGCTCGGCATCGCGCTGGAGCGGCTCGACCGGCTGGTCGCTACCGCCGCCGTGTGAGCGCGATCAGTCGTTCTGGATGTAGGGGTCGAGCGGCGCGAGCCGCTTGCCCGTCGCCTCATCGATGAGCTTGACGTCGTACTTGTAGACATCGCCCCTGACGTGGCTCAGCTTGACGCAGCGAAACCGCTTGCCGTCGCCCCGGACATCGCACTTGAACTTGTCCTTGCCCTTGCTCTCGATGTCGATGCCGTCGTTGGCAAAGCGGTAGCCGTCCTGCACGCGCCAGACGATGGCGCCGTGGCCGTCGACGGTGCGCGCGATTTCCTCGGTCACGGTCGTGCGGCCGCCTACCACGGTCACCTCGATGACCTGGCGGTCTGGCTTGCCGCCTGGCTGCGCCGACGCTGTGGCGGCCATTGCCAACAGCGCGAACGCTGCAACGAGCTTCTTCATGGGGGACTCCTCCGTGTTGTGAATCCGACCACCGCAAGTGGCCGCGACGGCGATTCTCTGAGAAGCGGCGTCGATTGCAAGCAGGTGTTGCGCGTGGGCGCGCTTCAGCCCGCGTACGGGTCCGCCAAGCCCAGCCCGAGCAGGATCGCGCTCTCGCGCGCTTCCATCACCGCGGCGTCGGCGTCGTCCTCGTGGTCGTAGCCCTGGGCGTGCAGGGTGCCGTGCACCAGCAGATGCGCCAGGTGCGCGCCGATGTCGATGCGCTGAGCCCGGGCCTCGGCCACCACCACCGGGGCGCAGATCACGAGATCGGCACTGACCACCGGCTCGTGCGCGTAGTCGAAGGTGAGCACATTGGTGGCGTAGTCCTTGGCACGAAAGTCGCGGTTGAGCGCGCGGCCTTCCTCGGCGCCCACCAGCCGCACGGCGATCTCCCCCGGCCGCTCGAGCGCCGCACGCACCCAGCGCTGCACGCGGTGCCGCGGCAGTTGGCCGCGCAGGCTGGCGTCGGCGAACTGCAGCGACAGTTGCAGCGCGGGGCGGGCGGTGCGTGGGCTGCGCGTCGTCACCGTGCGCCGCGCTCGTCGCGCTCACTGCGCTCACCACAGGGGCGCGCGCGCTCGTAGGCCTGCACGATGCGCGCCACCAGCGGGTGGCGCACCACGTCGCTGGCGTTGAACTGCGTGAATCCGATGCCGGCCACGCCGGCCAGCACCTGCTGGGCGTCGACCAGGCCGCTGGGCATGCCCTTGGGCAGGTCGATCTGGCTCACGTCACCGGTCACCACGCAGCGGCTGCCGAAGCCGATGCGCGTGAGAAACATCTTCATCTGCTCGCGCGTGGTGTTCTGCGCTTCGTCCAGGATCACGAAGGCATGGTTGAGCGTGCGCCCGCGCATGAAGGCCAGCGGCGCGATCTCGATCAGGCCCTTCTCGAAAGCGCGCGTCACGCGCTCCAGGCCCATCAGGTCGTACAGCGCGTCGTACAGCGGGCGCAGGTAGGGGTCGACCTTCTGCGCCAGGTCACCCGGCAAGAAGCCCAGCCGCTCGCCGGCCTCGACCGCCGGGCGCGTGAGCACGATGCGCTGCACGCCGTGACGCTCAAGCGCGTCCACCGCGCAAGCCACGGCCAGGAAGGTCTTGCCGGTGCCGGCCGGGCCGATGCCGAAAGTGATGTCGTGGCCCAGCATCTGGCGCAGGTACTGCACCTGGTTGGGCGTGCGCCCGCTGAGACTGGCGTGGCGCGTGTGCAGGACGATGGGTTCGCCCGCCGTGTCGTCGTTTGGCCGCGCGACGGGCGCCACCATCGCACCACCCACCGCCTCCGCCAGCGCCAGCTGCAACACGTGCTCGTCGAAGGCCTGCTGCGCCAGGCCGTAGAGATGGTCGAGCAGCGCGCTCGTGCGCGACACCGCCTCGCGTGGGCCCTCGATGCGAAAGCTCGCGTCGCGCCGCGACAGCGTCACGCCGAGCGTCGCCGCGATCTGCTGCAGATGGGCATCCAGCGGCCCGCACAGGTGGGCCAGGCGGCGGTTGTCGGGGGCTTCGAAGCTGTGGCGTCGGATCACGGTCGGGGTCGGCAAGGCGGGGCGAGTCAGGGCGCCGGACTCGGGAGTGGCATTGTCGCCGCGCCGCCAAGCCTCGACCGTGGCGGCAGAGGCAGAATCGGTGCACCGATGCGCCGACCCTTCTTGCTCCCGATGCTGCTGTGGCTGGCTGTCGCCTGCGCCACGCTGGCCACACCGGCCTTGCGCGCGCAAACCTTGTCCATCCGCTCGGCGCAGGTCGTGCCGGCCGGCAATCAGGCCTTCAGCCCGACGGCCCCGGGCGTGACCGTGCAGCTCCCGGACGAATGGTCGCGCACGCGGCCTGGTTTCGAAGGCACGCTGTGGTACCGGGTGTCGTTTCAGGCCGCCGTCGGCACGCTGGAGCGCGGCGACCTGATGGCGATCTACATCGAACGCGTGTGCAGCAATCTCGAGGTCTACCTCAACGGCGAGCTGGTGCACAGCGGTGGGCGCATGGCGCAGCCCTACGCGCACAACTGCAACCACCCGCAGCTCGTCGCCCTGCCGGCCGCCTTGCTGCACGACGGCGCCAACCTGCTTGACCTGCGCGTTGCCGGCCATCCGCTGAACGAGGTGGGCTCGTGGCTGCGTGCCGGTGCGCTGTCGACGCTGGAGATCGGCCCGCAGTCGGAGCTGGCGCCACGCCACGCGCAACGCACCGCGCTGCAGGTGGCCGCGCCGCAAGCCCTGAGCGCGACCCTGCTGCTGATGGGGGGCTTCATGTTCGTGCTGGGCTTCATCAACCGGCGCGAGAGCCATCTGGCCTACTTCGGCGCGCTCTCGGTCGGCTGGGCGCTGCTGGACACGCAGGCCTGGCTGCGCATGCTGCCAATGGGGCACTCGGTGGGCGAGTTCTTGTACTGCGCGCTGCTGGGCTTCATCACCTGGGCCGCGGTGCAATTCTTGCTGCGCTCGGCGGGTGCCCGGCTGGAGGTCGTGGACCGTGCCATGCCGGTGCAGTTTGCGGTGATGTCGATGTCGCTGGTGCTCGCCGGCACCAGCCGGCTGCAGGCGGCGGCCAGCTTCTGGTACCTGGTGCTGGCGCTGGAGCTCGTCGTCGCGGCCGCCTGGCACTTGCATCACCAGCGCCATGCGCGTGCGGTGTGGCTGACCGGCGCCATGCTGATCGCGGCCGCGCTGGCCGGTGTGGTGGAGCTGCTGGCGCGGCAGACCGGCTCGCGCCCGCTGGCAGTCATCGCGGTGCAGCTGATGGTGCCGCTGAGCTTCATCATCGTCGGCTTGCGCCTGGTGCAGCAGCACGGCCGCGCACTGCACCATGCCGAGCAGGGCAAGCTGCAGCTCGAGCAGCGTGTGCGCGAGGCCACGGCCGAGATCGACCGCAACTACCGCCAGATGGCCGAGCTGCGTGTCGAGCAAGTCACCGAGCGCGAGCGCAAACGCATCGCCGCCGACCTGCACGACGACCTCGGCGCCAAGCTGCTGACCATCGTGCACACCAGCGAGTCCGAGCGCATCAGCACGCTCGCGCGTGAAGCGCTCGAGGAAATGCGCCTGTCGGTGCGCGGCCTCACCGGCAAGCCGGTGAGGCTGGCCGATGCGCTGGGCGACTGGCGCGCCGAGATCGTCTCGCGCCTGGGCCAGGCCGGCATCCAGGGCAGCTGGGACGCGCCCGAAGACCTGCCGCAAACGCTGAGCGCACGCGCCTACGTGCAGACCACGCGCATCCTGCGCGAGGCCACCAGCAACGTCATCAAGCACAGCAACGCCTCGCACTGCTCGGTGACGGCCGGCATCGCCGACGGCGACTTCCAGCTCGTCGTGCAGGACAACGGCGACGGCGTCTCGCCCGAGGTCGAAGGCCGGCTCGACCGCGGCCACGGCCTGGCCGGCATGAAGAGCCGCGCCAAGCAGTTGCAGGGCCAGTGCCTGGTGGAGAGCGGTCCGGGCTACGGCACCGTGATACGACTCACGGTTCCGCTCGACCGCGCCACCGAAGTGCCGTGATGCCGTGATGGCAACGCGGCGCGCCGCTAAGATCGCTAACCTCCACCCGAGCGCCGCCCATGAAGACCATCCTGCTGCTCGAAGACCTGCCCGAGATCCGGACCTGGCTGCGCAAGCTCGTGCTGCAGGTCTTTCCAGGCGCCACGATTTCCGAGAGTGCGCGCGTGCAGGACGCGCTCGAGCTCGTGATGGCGGTCAAGTTCGATCTCGCGCTGCTCGACCTGGGCCTGCCCGACGGCAGTGGCGTCGACGTGGTGACACGGCTGCGCGATGTGCAGCCCGATGCGCAGAGCGTGGTCGTCACCATCCACGATGACGACGAGCACCTGTTCCCTGCGCTGCAAGCCGGCGCCTTCGGCTACATCCTCAAAGAGCAGCCGCGCGAGTTGATCACCGAGCAGCTGCAACGCATCAGCCAAGGCGAGCCGCCGCTGTCACCCAGCATCGCGCGCCGCGTCATGGCCTATTTCAGCGCCAAGGCCAAGCCGCAGCCGGCGGTGAATGCCGTGCCCAACGTCAGCCTGACCGACCGCGAAAGCGAAGTGCTGCTGCGCGTCGCCAAGGGCTACACGCTGCCCGAGATCGGTGTGCAACTGGGCCTGAGCCGGCACACCATTGCCGACTACGTGAAGCAGATCTACCGCAAGCTCAACGTGAGTTCGCGCGCCGAGGCCGCGCTCGAGGCGCAGCGGATGGGCCTCTTCCGCTGACGACACTCAGGACGCGGTTGCGTCCTCGCTCAGCCCGGACCACGGAGGGTCCGGTCCTTCGTGCAGCGCATGCCCGTGCGCAGGCACGGTCATGCGTCCTCACTCAGCGTCATCAGGATGTCGGCGTACCAGGTGCAGTTCAGGCCCAGCGACTCGTCGAGCTTGAGGTCGCGGCTGCCCATGTCCAGCGTGGCCGAATGCACGCCCAGCAGCCGCCAGGGCAGCGTCTCGCCGTCGGCCGCGGCGTGGTCGCGCATCACCACCGGCGAGCCGCTGGTGCCGCGATGCGTGCGCGCATCGGTGAGAAAGTAGCCCTGGCCCTGGAAGCGCATGCCGAAGGCCGAGGCCACCACGGCCTGGCGCACCACCGGCAGGTGATGCAGGGTGTCGTGAAAGCCCAGCGGGAAGCCCACGATCAGCACTGAAGTGCCGACCTCGACGCCACCGCGCGAAGGCTGCAGGTGTGCCGGCGTAAAGCACGCCAGCGCCGCGTGGTCCGGCAAGGCATCGCGATCGATCTCGATCATGGCGACGTCGATTTCGCCACTGCTGTCCTCGCCCTGGTGCCACAGACTCTTGCCCTCGCTGAACAGCATCACCGACAACGCCACCGACTTGCCCAGGTCGGTCTCCTCGGTGTGGATCTCGATCTCGATGCGGTTGGGATGGTGTCCGCTGGGCTGGTCGATCAGCACGTGTCGGCTGGTCACCAGGTACAGCCGCCCTTCGCGCTCGAAGAAAAAACCGCTGGCATGCGTGAGGGGTCGCTGGTGCTCGAAAGTGGCGATGCGGGCCGCCGTGAGCAGCAGGGTGTCGATCGTCAAGGCGGGCGCTCCGAAGCCCGCGCACAGAGGGCACGGGAAGACCCTGACCTTACCACCCCCCTCGGCCGCGGTGTCCGGCACGCGCACTGTCGTGCGCGGGTGGTAACGTGGGCTTTCCGCCCCAAGCCGCCACCATGACACCCATCATCGATCTGCCGCCCAGCCTCAAATCCGTCGCGCTGCGCGAGGGCCTGCTGGATACCGTCACCCTGCTCAAGCAGCACCGTGCAGCCGAGATCGTCGACGGCTACATCGACAACTACGTATCACTGAACTGGCTGGAATGGAATGGCGGCAGCCTGCGCCTGACCGTCACCGGCGACAACATCTGCAAGCAGTTGCGCGTGCGGCCCTGAGAGCGAAGTCGGCGGCCCCGACTTCGGGCGCGCTGCGGCACGCACCGCGCGGCAGCGAGCCCGTTAGCTGAAGTGCAAACCCGAGATGCGCAGCCAAGGCAGCAGCGTCTCGCCAGTGTCCAGCCGCTCACGGCTGACCGCCACCACGTCGCGCAGCATCTGCGCCATGTTGCCGCTGACCATCACCTCTGACAGCGCGACGCCGGGCTTGCCGTTCTCGATCAGGAAGCTGTTCTTGATGACACCCGAGAAGTCGCCGTTGGAGGCCGGCATGCCCATCGACAAACGGCCAACCACGGCGCCGCGATCGACGCCACCGATCATGTCGGCCACTGCCGTGGTACCGGCAGCAAGCTCCCAGCCACCGCCCGCCACCGGCACGTGCGGCAGCCCCGTCTTGCGGCTGCCGTACAGGCTGGGCGTGAGGGTCAACAGGCGGCCTTCGCGCAGCAGCTCGACCGGCGCGGCGACGAAGCCGTCGCTCGACAGCGCGGCCACGCCGGGCGCGTCGAAGCGGCTCTTCAGGTTCAGCAAGGGGCTGGCGATGATGCTGCCAACGTGCTCGCGGTAGAGCGAGGTGCCCGAGATCAGGGCCATGTCGGCCAGCTGACCGCGCAGCCAGCCCAGCAGCTCATCCACTGCCGCCGGCATCAGCACCACATCGCCGACGAAGCGCTCGGTCAGCGCTTGCGTGTCGACCTGCCGCGTGAGATCGCTGAACATGCTGCCAATACCAAAGCGCTCGAAGCGCTCCGGCGCCGGCTCGCCGGCCAGCGCGTGGCAGCTACCGCCGCTGTAGTTGAAGGAGCTGGACCGATCACCTTCGCGTGCCGTGGCCATCGCCACCATGTCGTACCAGCCCAGGCGGCAAGACAGCGACGAGCCGCCGCTGGTGACGGTGTGCGCCGCCACGCGGTGGTGCGAGACCACGCCTTCCTCGATGATCACCGTGGGCGTGTGCCTGGTGCGCCAGGCCAGCAGATCGACCATGGCATCGGCCATCGCCGTCGGGTCGGCCTGCATGGGCCCTTGCTCGATGGCGGCGCGTTGGCCAACGGATACCGCGTTGGCTGCATCCTGCGGCGCGGACCTTGCCGCGGCCAGCAGCTCGGTCACGGCCTGCGCCACCGAGGCGTCGGACAGATCGTCGATCTCGGTGCTTGCGCGACGGCCGTCGATCAGGCCCAGCAGGGCCAGCTTGTGGCGCTCGGTGCCGCGCATCAGCGCGGGCTCGTTGTGGGCCACGTTCAGTTCGGCCAACGCGTGTTCGCTGGCCTCGACCATGGCGTGATCGAAGCCCTGGCCTTGCATCAGCGCCAGCGTCTGTTCGGCCGTGTCTTGCAGGTTCATTTGATCGTCCTCCAGCCGCCGCTCACTGGCCGCCCAGGTGGGCCTGCGCGCGCAGCGCCGGCCCGGCCATGGACACCACCATCGGCTGCTTCTTGCCACAGTAGCCGCTGCAGGTCCAGTGCATGTCGTCGGACACCGCGTCCACGCTTTGCAGCACCTTGATCGCCGAGCCCGACAGCGTGGTGTCGCGGATGGCGCGGCCGAGTTGGCCGTCACGGATCTCGTAGCCCAGCGTGACGCCGAACATGAACTCGGTGGTCGAGTCGGCTTGGCCGTTGGCGGTTTTCAAGAGCAGGTAGCCCTCGTCGACACCGGCGATCATGTCGGTCAGCTTGTCGGTGCCGGGCTCGATGACGGTGTTGCGCATGCGGATCAGCGGTTCGTCCGATGGGCCGTAGGCGCGCGCGCTGCCGGTGGTGGCGTGGCCGAAACGCGCTGCTGTCTCGCGGCTGTGCATCAGGCCGCGCAGGATGCCGCGTTCGATGAGCACCGCGTCTTGTGCCGGCGTGCCTTCGTCGTCGACGTACACCGGCGACATGATCTCGGCGCCGGCATAGGTGTGCGCGTAGTCGACCATGGTCACCAGGTCGCTGGCCACGCGCTGGCCGAGCAGGCTGCGTGTCACCGCGCCGCCCAGCACGATGTCAGCCTCGCACGGATGGCCCATGGCCTCGTGGGCCAGCATGCCGGCGAGCTCGGGGGCCAGCACCACCGTGACGTGGCCGCCGCGTGCCGGCACGGCCTCGCGCTTGGCCATGACGTGGCGGTGCAGCCCGTCGAGCATGGGTGTCAGCTGCTCCAGCGTGGCCGGCAGGTCGGCAAGGCTGCCCTTGCACGACACGCTGTCGCTCAGCTCCACCGGCGTGCCGTCGGCGGCTTGCGCGATAAAGCTGAAGCCGACCACGGCGCGCTGGATGCTGGCCAGCGACTCGCCGCCGCGGCTGGTGGCCAGCCACTTGGTGTGGTGCTCGTCGGACATCATGAAGCGCGTCGACTTCAGGCCCGGAAAGCGCTGCACGCAGAAGGCATGCAGCGCGCCCAGGTACTCCACCGCCTCGGTCTGCGACCAGGCCGCACGGCCCTGAAAAACATGCTCGCCGCGGTAGGTGCCACCGGGCAGCGGCAGTGCCTGCCGGGCGCCAAAGCGCGCCATCGCCAAGGCATGCGCTTCGGCCTTGTCGCGCATGCGCTGGCCCGTCAGAACGTCATGGGTGCCGGGCGCCGAGGCAAAGCCCCAGTAGCCGTTGCGGTAGGCGCGGGCGCTGGTGCCACCTTCGCTGGTGCGCGAGTTGGTGGTCAGATGGCCGTCGATCATCGCAATGCGGCGCTTGCGCAGCTCGTGGCGGCGCAATTCGATGTAGTCGCTCTCGGCGGCGGGGCTGGCTTGTGGCATGTCGCGCTCCTGGGGCGCCGGCTCCGGGCCGGCTTGGGAAGGCAACATGATAGGCAGAAGCGCGAGCCCGCGCCGGCAGCGCGGTCGGCCCAGAAGCGCCGGCCGCGGGCCTGCGCCCTGTCAGCGCACCATCGGCGCCATGGTCAGCACCGACGACACGGTGTCGACCCAGCCGCGCTCCATCGCGGCAAATTCTTCATGCGTGGCTTCCGAGACCTCGGTGCTGCTGTTGCCCGCGAAGTGCGCAGAGTCTGGACCGTGCGACGCGCGTTCCTCGCGCAGCTCGGCCGCGACGCGGCAGGCGCGCAGACGATCGATCGCCATCGACAGCATCGGTGAGCTCTCTTCACACGCCAGCATCTCGGCCTGCGTGAGCGCCTTGCGCAGCACGCGCGAAGGGAAGCTGCCCACGCCCGCCCAGCCCTTGCGGCCGAGCTCGTGGTGCACGAACACGAGGTGGCGCATGACCTGGACCGCGTGGGCATCCTGGTGCGCCAGCAGGCGGTCGCGCAGCTCCTTGCGCAGCATTTCCAGCACCACGGCCGGATCCGACGGCGAGGGCTTGCGCACGTCAACCAGCACCACGTGCAGATGGCCTTTGCGACGTTCCAGTCCCAAGGGCCGACTCAGCAGCGACTGCAGTCGCCCCAGACGACCCTGGCGACCATGGCGCTCGGCGCCGGCCTGTTGCACTTCGCTCGGTCTCGTGCGTGCGGCTCTGCGGACTGTCGACGTGCTGCTCATGCGGTTGACCTTGGATGGCGATTGATGTGGCCGCAATTTTCAGCGCCATTGCGCACGCGCGCCCTGTGCGAAAGCCACAGCTTTTACGCGTCCGGTTCTGGCGCGCAGAACTTGGCAGGCGGTGCCTTGCGAGCCTCGCCGCACGCCAGAGCGTGACATCCGCCGCTTGCGCCGCGACGCCGTCGCTCAGCGTTCGCGGAAGGCTTCCTGCGTCTTCATCATCGGCCGCAGCAAGAAGCCCAGCACCGAACGCTGCCCGGTGCGGATTTCGACCTGGCCGGTCATGCCCGGCAGCACCGCAAGCTGCTTGTCGCCCACCTGCAGCGTGTTGCTGTCGGCACGCACCAGGGCGCGGTACCAGGTGCCCTCGGGCAGCGCCGCCTTTTCAGGGTCGCCCATGGCATCGGGGCTGATCGACTGCACGGTGCCGCTGAGGCCGCCGTAGACCGTGTACTCGTAGGCGCTGAGCTTGACCTGCACCGGCTGCCCCACCTTCACGAAGCCGATGTCCGAGGGCTTGATGCGCGCCTCGATCAGCACGCGTGTGCCGACGGGCAAGATTTCCATCACTGGCGTGCCCGGCCCGACCACGCCGCCCAGGGTGTTGGTGCGGATTTGCTTGATGACACCGCGCACCGGCGAAACCAGCGTCGTGCGGCGCAGTGCGTCGTCGCGCACCACCTGCTGCTCCTGCAGCGTCGACAGCTCGTTGCGCAGCCGCACGAGCTCGCCGCTGGCCTCTAGCCGGTAGCGGTTGACGCGCTCCTGGGTCTGCAGGTTGAGGTCGTTGACCTGGCGGCGCACGCGCATCACCTCGACCTCGCTCATCAGGCCCTTGGAGGCCATGCTCTCGGCCATTGCCAGTTCGCGCCCCAGCAGCGCGATGCTGCGTCGGTTGGTGTCGACGGCCTCGCGCAGCGCGCGCTGGCGCGCCTCGAAGCTTTCGGTCTCGCCGCTGACCACGTCCTCGGGCAGATCCTTGGCAAACTTCAGTGGCTTGCCGCTGGCCTCGGCCACCGCGCGCGCCAGTGCGCCCTGCAGCGCCAGGCGCCGGCTCTGGCCCTCGGCTTGCTGGGCCTCGAAGCGCGTCGGGTCGAGCAGCGCCAGCGCCTGCCCCTCCACCACCTGCTGGCCCTCGCGCACCAGCAGCTCGCGCAGGATGCCGCCCTCCAGGCTGGCGATCACCTGCTCACGGCCGTCGGGCACGACGCGCGCGTTGGCCTTGGCAATGATGTCGATCTGCGACACCGCGGCCCAGGCCACGGCCGAGGCGATGGCCGCCAGCATCAGGTACACCGCCCACATCGCGGCCGGCGCGGGCTCGACCACCTGCGCCGCGCTCACGGCGCTGACGTAGGGCAGGTCGCCGCTGCGCAGCGCCGTGGCGCGCGGGCGTCGGGTGAAGGGCAGTGACAGCATGGCTAGACCGACGCCCCACGTTCCATTGGGCGCGCACTGGGATGCAGATGCAGGTTGCTCGGCGCGCCGGCCTGCGGCGCGCCCGCCGGCCGCTGGCCGCTCAAGGCCGCCAGCACTTGTTCCTTGGGACCATCCAGCACGACACGCCCGCCGTCGACCACGACGACGCGGTTGACCAGCTCCAGCACCGCCGGCCTGTGGGTCACCAGCACCAGCGTGCAATGGCCGCAGGCCTCTTTCAACTGGCGCAGGAAGGCGACTTCGCTCTGCGCGTCCATCGAGCTTGTCGGCTCGTCCATGAACAGGATTTGCGGCTGCGTGACCAGGCAGCGCGCCAGCGCCACCAGTTGCCGCTGCCCACCCGAGAGCAGCGCGCCAGCCTCGCCCACCGGCAGCTCCCAGCCCTTGGGATGCTGTGCGATCAGGCGGTCCAGGCCGGTGAGGCGCGCGATGTCGTTCAGGCGCGCCGCGTCGGCGGTGGGGCGGTCGAGCAGCACGTTGTCGCGCAGCGTGCCGTTGAAGAGCCGCGGGTCTTGCGAGACAAAACCGACGCGGGCGCGGTAGTCGGCCGGGTCGATCTGCCGCAGGTCGATGCCATCGACTTCGACCAGGCCTTCGCTGGGCTGGTAGAGGCCGGCAAACAGGCGCAGCACGGTGCTCTTTCCCGAGCCGATGCGGCCCAGGATGGCGGCGCGTTCACCGGGCTCGAAGCGCAGCGTCAGGCCCTTGAGCACGCGCGGGCCTTCAGCATTGCCAGCGCCTTCGCCCTGCAGCGGGTACGAGAAGCCGATGTCGTTGAGGGCGATGCGGCCCGTCAACTCGCGCCGCGGCACATAGGCGCGGTGGGCGTCTCGCTCCACGGGCTGCTTCATCACGTGGTCGAGCGCACGCATCGCCGCGCGCGCGCCCTGGTAGCGCGTGGCCAATGAGGTGACGCTGGCCAGAGGCGCCACGGCGCGGGTGGCAAACATCACGGCGCCAATCAGTGCGCCGGCGGTGATGACCTTTTCGTCGATCAAGAACACACCCCACACCAGCATCACCATGGTCACGAGCTGCTGCGTGACGGCAGAGAGGTTCATGGTCCAGCTCGTGATGCTGCGCGACTTGAGCATCGCCGTGGCGGCCGCCGCGGTGGCTTCTTCGTAGCGGCGCAGGAAGCGGCCGTGGGCGCCTGTGGCCTTGACGTCCTCGAGGCCGTCCACGGCCTCGACCAGCACGCCGTGCAGATCGGCCTGCTCCTGCATGTGGCTGCTCATGGCGCGGCGCAGCGAGCCCTGGATGAGCGCCGAGACCAGCATCAGCAACGGGATGCCAATCACCAGCACCCAGCCCAGCGGGCCGCCGACGGCAAAGGTCATGGCCACGAAGATGATGATGAAGGGCAGGTCGGACACCGCCGACAGCGTGGCCGAGGCAAAGAAATCGCGCACCATTTCGATTTGCGCCACCTGGTGCGCGTAGGCGCCTGCCGAGGCCGGGCGGTGCTCCATGCGCAGCCCCAGCGTGTGGCGGAACAGCGTGGCGCCGACGATCAGGTCGGCCTTGCGCCCGGCCATGTCGATGAGGTAGGCACGCAACTGGCGCGCCATCATGTCAAAGGCCAGCGCCAGGCCGCTGGCCGCCGCCAACGCCCACAGCGTGATGTAGGCCTGGTGCGGGATCACCTTGTCGAAGATCACCGAGGTCGCCAGACCGGTGACGAGCATCAGCAAGTTGCTCAACATGGCGGCGAGCAGGGCCGAGCGGTAGTACGGCAGGAAGCGCGCCATCGTGCCCCACAGCCAGTGCTGACCGGGCTCGATGAGCAGTGGGTTGGCGCCCTGCGCCGGTGCGGACACGGCCAGCGGCGTGGTGACGATGGCGATGCCGGTGTACTCGGACTCGAGCTCGGCTTCGCTGGCGACGCAGGCGTGGTGCTCGCGCCCGGGCATCACGATGTCGTAGCGCAGCGGGTCTGCCGCGTGGCGCGAGACCACGATGCAGGCGTCACCCTCCTTGAGCAGCAGCACCGCCGGCAGCAGCAGGTGATGCAACTCGGCGATGCGGCGCTGCACCAGGCCGGCGCTGTAGCCGGCCTCGCGCAGCGCGCGCAGCGCCTGGTCCGGGCCCAGGCGCCCGGACTGCGGCATGCCAGAGAGCAGCGACTCCGGGCTGCGCTCGCGGCCATGGTGGCGCGTCAGCCACGACAGGGCGTGGGCCAGCGCGTCGTTCTCGACGTCCCAGCCCAACGGCGGGTCCGTGTGGGCGGCCTGTGCGGCGCTGGCGGGCTTCATGCGCTCACGCGGCGCGCGCCTTCAGCGCCAGGCCTTCGAACGCGGCCTCGATGTCGCGCACGATCTGCGGCAGGTCGAACAGCGGCGAGCTGCGTCCGTGCTCGGCCAGGTAGCGCTTGTACGACGCCGCGCGCGCCGGGTTGCGGCCGATGGCGATGGCCAGAGCCTCGTAGTCGGCCAGGTTGTCGGCGATCAGATCGGGCAGTCCCACCGCGGTGAGCAGGCTGGCGGCCATGCGCGAAATGTAGGTGCGGCCGGCGCGCGTGACGATGGGCGTGCCCATCCACAGCGCGTCGCTGGCCGTGGTGCCGGCGTTGAACGGAAAGGTGTCGAGCATCAGGTCGGCCAGCGCAAAACGCGCCAGGTACTCGGGCGGCGCGACGCGCGGCGCAAAGACGATGCGCTCGCGTGCCACGCCCTGCGCGTCGGCGGCGCGCAGCATGTTCTCGCGCGCGGTGTCGTTGTCAGCCAGCAGCCACAGCACGCTGTTCGACGTGGCCGCCAGGATGCGCATCCAGGCGGCAAACATCTCGGCCGTGAACTTGTGGTTGTTGTTGAACGAGCAGAAGACGAAGGCGTCGGGCGGCAGCCCGTAGCGGGCGCGTTCCGGCAACGGCGCCACCTCGCGATGGCGGTCACTCACCTGATAGCAGTGCGGCAAGTGAATGGGCCGCTCGGTGCAAAAGGGCAGCAACTCGGGCGGCATCACCACGTGGTCGGCCAGCATCCAGTCGACGCCGGGCAGCGCGCTGGTGCCGGGCAGGCCGAGGTAGCTCACCTGCACCGGCGCCGGCCGATGGCCCAGGATGGCCGGGCGCGCGCCGTGGGTCAGGCCTTGCAGGTCCACCAGCACGTCGATGCCGGCCTGCGCAATCAGCCGCGCCGCGGTGTGGTCGTCCACGCCGGCCAGGCGCACGTGATGGTCCAGCGCCTTGAGGATGCGCAAGCGCTGCGGCTGCTGCGACTCGGGCGTCCAGCAAAAGCCCCAGACCTCGAAGCGGCTGCGGTCGTGCAACTCAAACAGCTCGGGCGTGAGCAGGCCCACGGCATGCATGTGCAGGTCGCCCGACAGATAGCCGACGCGAATGCGCCCTTCGCGCTTGCCGGCCAGGCCGCTCTGCTGATGCATGGCCACCGGCGGCGCCTTGGGCACGCGCTCGTGGACGAAGCGCTGCGCCGACAGCAACTGCAGCACCGGGTCGTCCGACAGGCCCATCATGGCCAGCAGCGAGGTGCCGAGCAAGAACTGGTTGGGCGTGACCTCGCCAGCCGGCAGGTCGTGCGGCCAGGCGCACTGCTTCTGGCGGATGTGCACGTAGTGCTGGATGACGTCGGACTGCGCCGCCTTGAGCTCCAGCGAGCGCCGCATCAGCGCTTCGGACTCCGGATAGCGGCGTTGCTGCTCGAGCAGGCGCGCGCTGTTGTTGAGCGCGTGCAGGCGGTGCTCCAGATCGGCGGGCTTCTCGGCCTCGAACACGGCACGCCACATGGCCAAGGCCGGCTCGACCTCGCCGCGGTGTTCGTGCTGATGGCCCATGTTCAAGCGCGCCGGCGCAAAGCCTGGCTGCAAGGCCAGCGCCTGGGCATAGGCGGCCTCGGCGGCTTCGGCCTTGTCGGCCGATGCCAGCAGCGTGCCCCAGTTGAACAGCGCGACATGGCGCAAAGGCGACTGGGTGTGCTCGAGCCAGACCTCGTACAGGCGCATCGCCACCTCGGCCTGTCCCTGCGCCTGCAGCGTGCCGGCCTGACCCAGCAGGTCGTGCAGCGGCAGTTGCCCGCTGCGCGCACGCTCGAGCAGCGCGGGCGGGACGGCCACGGTTTCGGCAAGGGCAATGGCGGCGTCCATCCGGGTCCTCGGGATGCAGATAGACGGGATGCTAGGCAGCCAGGCCGTGCGACAGGCGGGCATGAAGGGCTGCAAACCGGGTCAATTCCGCCGCCAGGGCGCGAGGCGCACCAGACCGATCAGGCGACCTTGAACACCGCGACCGCCTCGACCAGTTGCTGCGCCTGCTGCTTGAGGCTCTCGGCCGCGGCGGCGCTCTGCTCGACCAACGCCGCGTTCTGCTGCGTCGCCTGGTCCATGCGCGTGATGGCTTCGGACACCTGGTTGACGCCCGTGCTCTGCTCGACACTGGCCGAGCTGATCTCGCCCACGATGTCGGTGACGCGGCGGATGGCGGCCACGATCTCTTCCATGGTGTGGCCGGCACGGTCGACGAGCGCGCTGCCTTGCTCGACGCGCTCGACGCTCGAGCTGATGAGCGTCTTGATCTCGCGCGCCGCCTGCGCACTGCGCTGGGCCAGGCTGCGCACCTCGCTGGCCACGACGGCAAAGCCGCGGCCCTGCTCGCCGGCGCGCGCCGCTTCCACCGCGGCGTTGAGCGCCAGGATGTTGGTCTGGAAAGCGATGCCATCGATCACCGAGATGATGTCGGAGATCTTGCGACTGCTCTCGTTGATGCCGCGCATCGTGGTCACCACCTGGCCGACCACCTCGCCACCGCGCACCGCCACGCTGGCCGCGCCCTGCGCCAGCTGATTGGCCTGACGTGCGTTGTCGGCGTTGGTGCGTACCGTGGTACCCAGCTCTTCCATCGTCGCCGCCGTCTGCTGCAGCGCGCTGGCCTGCTGCTCGGTGCGGCCGGAGAGGTCGAGGTTGCCGTCGGCAATCTGCGTGCTGGCCGTGGCCACGCTCTCCGAGCCCATGCGCACCTGCATCACGGTGTCCGCCAGGCCGCTCTGCATGGCCAGCAGGCTGGCCATCAGGCTCGTCGTGTCGCCACGCCGCAGCACGATGGGAGTGGTCAGGTCGCCGGTGGCCACGGCCCGCGCCACGAGCACCGCCGTGGCGGGCTCGCCGCCGAGTTGACCCAGCAGCCCGCGCGTGAGGGCCAGCGACAGCACGATGCCCACCACCAACGCCGCCCCCAGCAGCGCCACGACCAGGGTGCGCGCCTGCTCATAGGTCGCGTTGGCCTCCGCAGCAGCCACGCCGCCGGCCGTGAAGTTGAACTTGGTGAGCGCGGCCAGGGCACCCTGCGCTTCGTCAAAGGCCATCGAGGCTGCGCCATCGCTGATGTCCGCAGCGTCCTGCTGCTTCTTGTCGCGGCCCAGCGCCAGCACCTGCTTGACCGACTTCTGGTAGGCCTCCCAGCCCTTGGTGAGAGCGCCGAACAGCTTGGTGTCTTCGTCCGCAGCCAGCTTGGACTTGTAGCCGTCGAGCGCATCGGTCACGGCCTTGGCGGCCGCGGCGAGCTTCTCTTCGTACTCCTTGTGGTAGCTGGTGTCGACCGTGCGGCTGTGCTTGATCTCGAACTCGCGGTGTTCGACGAGCGCGCTGCGGATCTCGGACAGATGGCCCACGCCGCGCAGCCACTTCTCGGACAGCGAGTTGGTGCGCGTGTCCATGCGTGACATCGCCAGCAGCGCGACGACGCCCAGGGCGCCGGTGAGGCCGATCACCAGCATGAACGCGCTGACGACCTGGCGGCCGACACCCATGCGCCCGAGGGCAGCCGACAAAGCCGAGAAGATATTCATTTCAGATCCCTCGTGCTCATGAGGGCACGGCTTGCGTCAGCGGCCGCGCCGGGCGCGGGCGAGTCGATGGACGCCCGTGGCGGCACTTCTTGTGGCCGATGTAGCTCGCGCCGATGCCCTTGCCGCCGGCGTCCTTGATCGGGTTGTAGCAGGCGTCGAAGGCGGTGCCGAGCACATCGATCACGCCACAGTAGCCTTGGCCCTTGCTCAGCGCCTCGTAGGCCGGGTTGCGCGCCAGCTGGGTGCCAACGCCGCGCTTGCCTTCGGGGGTGAGCACGTTGGTGCTGACGCGCACGAACTCGTCGCCGGACTTGACGAACACGGTTGCGGTCGCCGTGTGGGCCTTGCGCACGGCGTCCACGACGTCGTAGTTATTGTTGATCTTGCGGTCGCCAAAGAACAGGGCCGGCACGGTCTTGTCGGCGACGGTGTCAGTGCCATCAAGCTTGGCGGCGCCGATCTTGGCCAGGCGCGCGTCGAGATCGGAAATCGTGGCCTTGGGGTCGTAGGCGTGGGCGGCCAGGGCGGCACCCAACAGGGCAAGGGCGGCGAGGGGGCGGGCAAAGGGCTTCATGTTGTCTCCGTGGGGTGATCGATCAGTGCGCTTCGGCCATCAACAGCCGCGCTGTCCGGGTCTTCGGCATAACTGTGGTGACATTGAACGCCGATTGACTTGAATCTGTCATGGATAGCACCGCCACTTCTGGCGCGCAGACCCCGCGTCGGCTGCCGGGGCTTGCGGCGCGAGCCGCAAGCCTGTCGTCACGCACGTTTGAGCAGGGACAAAGGGGGGCGCGCGCAACCCGGGTTCAATGCGCTTGCGGACCCTGCGGCAAGGCGTGCCGCAGCCCCGATCCCCCTGACACCGCGACGGAGACCCCATGAAACTGCCCGCTTTGACCCGATTTGGCGTGTTGTGGACGGCCGCCGTCGTACTGCCATGGGCCACGAGCGCCGCGATGGCCGCGACACCGGCCGAGTTGCTGGCCGCCTACAGCGCGCAAGCCGGCAGCGCCGGATCGCCCGAGCGCGGGCAGGCGT
>JANPMR010000346.1:0-6970 GCA_031427055.1 Rubrivivax sp. | reverse complement strand
GACCACGGGGCTGCGCTTCTTTACCGTCTACGGGCCCTGGGGCCGGCCGGACATGGCGCTGTTCCTGTTCACCAAGGCGATCTTGGAGGGCCGCGCCATCGACGTCTTCAACCACGGCAACATGCAGCGCGACTTCACCTTCGTGGACGACATCGTCGAAGGCGTAATCCGTGTGCTCGACCGCGTGGCGTCGCCCGACCCGGCCTACCGCGCCGAGCAGCCCGACCCCGGTACCAGCAACGTGCCCTACCGCGTCTTCAACATCGGCAATCACAACCCGGTGCCGCTGCTGGACTTCATCGGCTGCATCGAAGACGCGCTGGGCATGAAGGCGCAGAAGAACCTGCTGCCGCTGCAGGACGGCGATGTGCCGGCCACCTATGCCGACGTCGACGCGCTGAGCGCCTGGACCGGCTTCACGCCCAAGACCGACATCCGCACGGGCATCGGCCGCTTCGTCGACTGGTACCGCGGCTACTACAAAGTCTGAGCTGAGCCCCTGAGCCGCTCAGGGCTTCACGCCCTTGAGCAACTCGTGCAGGTGCCGCACCGGCACTGCGTAGGTGATGCCGGTGGGGTTGCTCAGCGCGCTCTCGCGCCCGGCTTTCACCAGCACCATGTTGATGATGCCCACCACGCGGCCGGTTTCGGCGTCGAGCAGCGGGCCGCCGCTGTTGCCGGGGTAGGCTGTGGCGTCGAGCTGCAGCAGCTCGTAATTGCCCTCGCGCAGCCGCATCAGCGCCCGCGGATCGAGTTGCTGCGCGGTGGCGGCCGGCAGCGCCGCGGTGGTGATCGATGCCACGATGCCGCGGTGCGTGACCGGCGCAAAACCCAGCACGCCGCCGATCGGAAAGCCCATCAGCGCCACCGACTGGCCTTCGCGCGCGTTGCCGGGCGCGTCCAGCGTCAGCGTGGGCAGCGGCGGGCCATCGATGCGCAGCAGCGCCAAGTCGTGCGGGCGGTCGGTGCTCAGCACCCGTGCGCGGCGCAACTGGTCGGGGTTGCGTGAGGCCAGCACCATCATCACCGGGCCGCTCTCGACCTCGGCACCGGCCGGCAGCACATGAAAGTTGGTGACGACCAGCGTGCCGTCGCCGACCACGAAGCCACTGCCACGAAAGCCGAAGCGCGGGCTGTCGGTGGGGTTGAAGGTGCCTACCGGCACGACTGATGGCCTGGCGGCAGCGATCACCGTCGCCAGGTCGGCTGCCGCAGATGCGAACGGCACGCCAAGTGCCGCCAGCGCCCACGCCCCGGCCAGCGCCGCGGCAATGAGCCGGCCGCGGGCGTGCCGCATGTCTAGAGCGTCTTCAGCAGCGCCGCAACCGCGGCCTGCTCTGGGAACTTGTCGCCCAGCTTGGCCAGGCTTTCTAGCTCGGCGCGCGCCTTGGCCTTGTCGCCGGCCTTGGCGTAATAGCGCGCCAGGTTGAGCTTCATCGCGCCGTCGTTGGGTGCGCGAGCCACGGCGCGCGATTGCATCTCGATCGCCTTGGGTAGCTGGTTGTCGGCGGCCAGCGCGGCGGCCAACGTATCGAGCAGCGGCGCGCGGTCGGGCAGCAGCTTGGTCGCTTCTTCAGCCAGCGCCACGGCGCCCGGCTTGCCCTGCTGCACCATCAGCCAGGCCACGTTGTTCAAGGCCAGCGGGTTCTTGGGCTGGATGGCCAGCACGGCGCGGTAGCGGGTCTCGGCGGCGGCGTTGTCCTTGCCGGCCATGGCCACATCGCCCAGGTAGTACTGGTAGCCGGCGTCCTTGGGGTTGGCCTTGATCCATTCGGCGGCGGTGCGCTCGGCGTCCGCCGTCTTGCCGGCGCGGCGCAAGGCGCTGTGCAGCTTGACGGCGTTGTCGGTGCTGCCAGCGCGTTGCAGCGCGCTGCGGTAGGCGGCGATGGCACCGTCCCAGTTGGCGCGGCTGGCCTCGACGTCGCCTTCGAGCGAGAAGCCGAGCGCGCTCTTGGCGTCGGCCTTCTGCATCTCGCGCGCCAGGGTCAAACCGTCTTGCGGGCGTTTGTCCATCAGCGCCAGCGTCACCAGGCCACGCTGCGCAGCAACCAGCCCCGGCTTGATCTCCAGCGCCCGGCGCAATGCGCGGGCGGCGTTCTCGTTGTCCTTGGCCGCCACGTGCGCGTCGGCCAGCCGCACCTGGTGCATGGGGTTGCTGGTCTGCAGCGCGGCCAGCTTCTTGAAGGTGGACACGGCCTGGTTGCCGTCGCCGGCGGCGATCTGTGCGCGGCCCAGCGCGTCCATCACGTTCAGGTCATTGGGCAGCGCGGCGGCGGCGGTCTGGGCGGCCGAGAGCGCGCCCTTGTTGTCGCCGGTGGCGAGCAGCTGGCCGATGAGCGCCAGGTTGGGCGTGGGCTCGCCGGGGCTGGCGGCAACGGCATCGCGCATCAGCTTCAGCACGTCGGCCGCGGCGCCGCCCGTGCGGGCACTGAGCTCGGCCAGCGCGAGCTGCGCCTGGTAGCTCTTGGGGTTGGCCTTGATGACGTCTTCGAAGCGCTTGCGCGCCAGCTCGGGCTTGCCGGCGGCCAGGTCGATGGCGGCCAGGCTGGCGATGGACGGGAAGTAGTTCGCGTCCTTGCTCAGCGCGGTCTCGAAGGCCTTGGTGGCGCCCGGGATGTCGCGCTTGAGCAGCAGCACGCGGCCGCGCAGGTTGTGGGCCAGAGGTTGATCCGGGATCTTGCGTTCCAGGCCGTCGATGGCCTTCAAGACGCCCGGCAGATCGTTCTGCGACAGCTTGGCGCTGATGAGTGCCAGGTCGGCGCGCGCGCCCTTGTCGCCGGAAGCAATGCTTTCGAGCTCGTTGATGGCCACGCCGCTGTTGCCGCGTGCCAGTTGTGCCAGCGCCGCCGAGGTGCGCACGCGCGCGTCGTTGGGCGCAATCTTGGCCGCGGCCTGGAACGCGGCGTCGGACTTCTTGGTCTCGCCCAGCTGCACCCAGGCTTCGCCGGCCAGCGACAGCGTGGTGCCGTCAACCGCCTTGCCATCCAGCACCGGCTGCAGCACCTCGATCACCTTGTTGGGCTGGCTGGAGCGCAGGTAGGTCTGCGCCAGCAGATGGCGGGCGCGCAGCAGGCCCGGCGCGCCCTTGAGCGCCTTGCCCAGGAAGAACTCGGCCTGCGTGTACTGCTTGAGGCGGAACTCGGACGCGCCGGCCAGCTCGAGCACGCGCACGTTGTCGGGCATCAGCTTGAGCATGCGGTCGGTGATCTCGCGCGTCAGCTTGTAGTTCTTGTCGGCGAAGGCGATCTGGGCTTCGAAGAACAGGGTCTCGGGGTGGTTGGGCGCGAGCTTCTTGAGCTCGGCAAACTGCGTCCGCGCCTCGGCGGCCTTGTCGTCCTGGAACAGCAGGGTGATGACCGCCGTATTGGCGGGCAGCGACTTCGGGTTGGCGGCCAGTACCTTGCGAAAGCTTGCCAGCGCACCCGCGCTGTCCTTCTTGCCGCTGGTCAGGATCTCGCCCTTGAGGATGCCGGCGCGTTCGTTGGCGGTGTCCTTGGTCAGGATGTCGTCGAGCAGGGCGAGCGCACCGTCGAAGTCGCTCTCGGCCGCCTTCAGCCGCGCCTGCAGGATCATCGCCGGCGCAAAGCCCGGCTTGACCTGCAGCGCCAGTTGCGAGGCCTCGCGCGCCTTGCCGGGGTCGGACTGCACGGCGTAGGCCGTGGCCACCGAGGTCTGCAGGTCGGCCGTCGCGGTGTCGTCCTTCAGCCGCATGTTGGTGTACTGGACGATGATCTTGGCCTCTTCGCCCAGCAACAACATCGCGCGCGCCAGCTCGGGGATCACCTGCTCGTCGGGCGCTTGCAGCTCTTGCGCCTTGCGCAGTTCAACCGCCGCGGCCACCGGGTCGCCGCCATCGAGCAGCACCTTGCCCAGCAAGAAGCGCGACTCGGCCGATTGCGGGTTCTTCTGGATCGCGTTCTTGAGCTGAATGACCGCGGCCTTGCCGTCCTTCTTCTCGATGGCGGCCTTGGCCGAGGCGATCAGGTCCTTTTCGGACTCTCCGCCGCAGCCGCCCAGGGCGAGGGCGGCAATCGCGACGACGGTGGCGGCAAGGATGCGGGTCATGCGGTTCTCCTCCCGATCGCGGTGGCGTCGGGGCTGTGGATGTCGATGGGACAGGACGACTTCTTGTGGCAGACGGGAGCGCTACTTGATGGCCAAGCGCTTCATCAGATCGTAAAGCGTCGGCCGGCTCACGCCGAGAATCTCCGACGCCCGCACGATGTTGCCATTGGCGCGCGAAAGCGCCGCCACGATGGCTTGGCGCTCGGCGGTCTCTCGCACGGTGCGCAGGTCGAGGTCGCTGTGCTCGGCCGTGACGCGGTCGGCGTCGCCCACGGGCGGCGGCGGCAGGCCGAGGTCATCGCAAGTGATGCGTTCGCCGTCGGCCATGATGGTGGCGCGCTTGAGGCAGTTGAGCAGCTCACGTACATTGCCGGGCCAGGGGTGCAGCTCGATGGCGCGCACCGCCTCGTCGGTGAAGTTGAGGCCCGCGCGCCGCTGGTCGGTGGCAAAGCGGCGCAAGAAGGCGTGCGCCAGCAGCGCCGCGTCGCCATTGCGGGCGCGCAGCGGCGGGATGTTGACAACGATCTCGGCCAAGCGGTAGTACAGATCCTCGCGGAAGCGGTTTTCCTTGATCAGGGTCTTCAGGTCCTGGTGCGTCGCGCAGACCACGCGCACGTCCACGGGGATCTCTTGCCGTCCGCCCAGGCGCTCGATCGTGCGCTCTTGCAAGAAGCGCAGCAGCTTGGCCTGCAAGGAGTGCGGCAGGTCGCCGATCTCGTCGAGCATCAGCGTGCCGTTGTGGGCGGTTTCGATCTTGCCCGGCGTGGTCTTGGCCGCGCCGGTGAAGGCGCCTTTCTCGTAGCCGAAGAGCTCGCTCTCGAGCAGGTTTTCAGGAATCGCGGCGCAGTTGATGGCGATGAAGCGTCCGGCACGCTTGGAGGCCGCATGCAGCCCTTGCGCCAGCACTTCCTTGCCGGTGCCGCTGTCGCCCAACAGCAGCACGCTGGCGTCGCTGCTGGCCACACGCTCGATGGTGCGCGAGATGCGCAGCATCTCCGGGTCGCGCGTGATCAGGCCGGCCATGGCGTCGGGCTGGCGCAGCGCCTGCAGGCGGCGGTTCTCGGCTTGCAGTTCGGCCAGCCGCCAGGCGCGGTCGATGGTCAGGCCCAGTACATCGGGGTCGAAGGGCTTGGCCAGAAAATCGTAGGCGCCCAGCGCCACCGCGCGCAAGGCATTGGCCTGGTCGTTCTGGCCGGTGAGCACGATGACCTTGGCCAGCGGATCGATGTCGAGCATCTGCTCGAGCAGCTTGAAGCCCTCGGACACCGAATCGGGGTCGGGCGGCAGCCCGAGATCCATCGTGACCACCGCCGGCTGGTGGCGGCGAAACTGCAGCAGCGCGCTCTCGCGGTCGCTGGCCGTCACCGACTCGAAGCGGTCGAGCGACCACTTGATCTGCTTTTGCAGCGCCAGATCGTCTTCGACGATCAGCAAGGGGGTCGAACCGTGGTTGCTCACTGCATGGGTGCTCGGTTGGCGGGCCGCTCGTCCAGCGGCATCAAGTCGGAGTCGCGGCCGGGCTCGAACAGCGGCATCAGCACGCTGATCACCGTGCCCTGGCCCGGCTGGCTGGCCACGCTGATGCTGCCGCCCAGTTCGCGGATGTACTGAAAGCTCTCATAGGTGCCGATGCCCATGCCGCTGTGCTTGGTGGTGCTGAAAGGGCGGAACAGCCGCGTCTGCACGAACTCTTCCGTCATCCCCGCTCCCGTGTCACCGATCTCAACCTGGACCTGCCCGCTGTAGCGCTGCACCTCGATCCACACCCGCCCGTCGGCCGGCGTGGCGTCGAAGGCGTTTTGCACGAAGTGGCCCAGCACACGCTCGAGGCGGTCTTCGTGGCCGCGCGTGGCCAGGCGATCAATCTGCTCGGCCACCAACTCGCGCCCTTGCGCCGCCGCCGACGCCAGCAAGCGCGCCACGATGGGTGCGAGCTCAACACCGCGGCTGCCGCCCGGTGGCGTTGCGCCTTCGCGCAACTGCAACATCAAACGGCGCATCTTCTCCAGCGAGCTCTCCACGGTCAACAGCATGTCCTGCTGGAACTCGCGGTTGGCGTGCAGGCGTTCCGCATTCTTCAACATCAGCGAGAGCTGGGTGACGATGTTCTTGAGATCGTGCACGACGAATGCGGACATGCGGTTGAAAGCCTCGAACTTGCGCGCCTCGAGCAGCGCCTCGGTGGCCTGCATCTGCGCCAAAAAGCCGGCGGCTTGGCGGCTGGCGGTCTTGAGCAGATCGCGCACCTCCCAATCCAGCTCCATCGGCGTGCGTGGCCGCGCCAGCAGCACAAAGCCGAGCAGCTCGTCGCCCACCTGCAGCGGCACCACCAGCCAGGCGTTGGCCGTGCCCAGCAGCCAGGTCGGTAGCGCCATCTCGCCATAGCGGCGCGGCGCGTCGCGAAACTCGTCGAGGTCGACGACCCAGCCCTTGTCCTGCAGGAAGTGGCTGAACGACGAATCTGCAGGCTCGACCGTCTCCACGCGCGGCATGTTCCAGCGCGCCGCCTGCGTGAAGCCGCCCTGGGCACCGGCGCGCGTCCACAGGCTGCCCGCCGGGCACTCGACCATGTGCGCCAGGCCGCGCACGACGCGCTCGCCCACTTCCTGCGGCGAGCTCTTCGACGAGAGCATGGTCGTGAAGCGCAGCCACTCTTCGCGGTAGTCGTAGCGGTAGCTGAAGAAGTGCTTGCCGACAAAAACGCGCAACCAGGAGCGCAGCGAGCCCGAGATCATCAGCATGGCCAGGAAGGCCACACCGGCGAAGAGCAGCGACAGTTGCAGCGCGCGGCCCCAGTCGCCACCAAAGTAGCGCACGTAGTAGCCGATGCCCGACATGAAGAGCAGGTACACGCCGGCCAGCAGCAGCGTGGCCGAGTAGAAGGCGGCAGTGCGCGAGACCTGCA
>JANPMR010000345.1:0-2124 GCA_031427055.1 Rubrivivax sp. | reverse complement strand
CACCGAGGCGCTGGTCTCGGTGGACGTGAACTCGGCGCGCGCCACGCGCGGCAGCGACATCGAGGAAACCGCGACACGCACCAACCTCGAAGCCGCTGATGAAATCGCACGCCAGATGCGCCTGCGCGACCTGGGCGGCCTGATCGTCGTCGACTTCATCGACATGGAAGAGAGCAAGAACCGCCGCGAGGTCGAACAGCGCCTGCGCGACGGCCTGCGCCAGGACCGCGCCCGCGTGCAGTTCAGCTCGATCAGCAAGTTCGGCCTGCTCGAACTCAGCCGGCAGCGCCTGCGCCCGGCGCTCAGCGAGGGCAACCACATCACCTGCCCGCGCTGCAACGGCACCGGCCACATCCGCGACACCGAATCCAGCGCGCTGCAGATCCTGCGCATGGTGCAAGAAGAGTCGATGAAGGAGAACACCGCCGCCGTGCACGTGCAGGTGCCGGTGGAGGTAACAAGCTTTCTGCTCAACGAGAAGCGCACCGAGATCACCAAGATCGAGTTGAAGCAGCGCGTGACGGTTCTGCTGGTGCCCAACAAGCACCTCGAGACCCCCAACTACAAGCTCGAGCGCCTGCGCCACGACGACCCGCGGCTCGAGAACCTGCAGGCCAGCTACTCGATGATCGAGGAGCCGGACGACGAGGTTGGCATCACGCGCCGTGAAAAGGCCAAAGCCAAGCAAGAGCCCGTGATCAAGGGCGTGCTGCCGGATCAGCCGGCGCCGCCTGCACCACCGCCCGCCCCTGTCGCGCCGCCCAAACCGGCGCCGGCACCCGTGGTGGCTGCGCCAGTAGCCGCGGCACCGCCAGCACCAGCGGCTGCGGCCGGCAGTGGCTTCTTCGGCTTCATCAAGAAGCTCTTCGGCGGCAGCCCTGAGCCAACGCCAGCACCCGTGGTGGCCGTGCCCGCTGCGGCACCGGCGGCACCCGCAGCGGCCGACAAGCGCGAAGGCCGGCCCGGCCAGCGCGGCGAACGCGGCAATCGAGGTGAGCGCGGCGACCGCGGTGACCGGGGTGGCGAGCGTGGTGCTGAACGTGGTGCTGAACGTGGCGGAGAACGTGGCGGTGAGCGCGGCGGAAATCGCGGCGGCCGTGATCGCGGCGGCGAAGGCCGCGGCGAGAACCGCGACGGCCGTGGCCGTGGCAACCGTCCCGACGCCGCACCCGTCGTCAACGCACTGGCGACAGAGGGCGCGCCGACACCCGAGCGCGATGACCGTCCGCCACGCGGCCGGCAAGGCCCACGCCCGGAGCGCACGCCGCGGCCGGACGAAGCTGCTGATGGCAGCACGACGCCCCAGTCGGCTCTCGCCGACAGCGCACAAGGCACCGACGGCGTGCCGACCGAAGGCGAAGCACGCGATGGCCGCCGACGCCGCCGGCGTGGTGGCCGCGACCGCGGCGACGGCCGCACCGAAGAAGGCCTGCAGGAAGCGGGCGCTGGCGAACAATCCGCCGGCGGCGAAAGCTCGGGTAGCGGCGCAGCCGCTGCGCCAACCGTTCAGGACGCCGATGGCGCGCCGGTCGAAGGCGGCGAGCGCGAACGCAGCCGAGGCCGTGGCCGCGGCCGTGGGCGCGACCGTGAGCGTGACGGCCCGCGCGAGCCCCGCGAAGGCGGTGACGCGCGCGAATCGACGACGCCAATGAATGGCGAAGCCCGTGCGATGGCAGCGCAGACTGAGGACACGTCCGCGGCGAATCAAGCAGCGCCCACGCCGCTTGCGGTGGCGGCGTTCGACGAGCTTGCCGTGCACACAGCGGCACCGACTTCCGCACCCGTTTCGGCAGCCGCACCGGCAGCCGCACCGGCACCGGCACCGGCACCGCCACACCTTGCGCCCGTGGTTGCAGCCCCGGCCCCGGCTGTGGCGCCGATTCGCATCGAACGCTACGACCTGCCCACCGTCGATCTCGGCGCCATGGCGGCGTCTGCCGGCCTGGAATGGGTGCAGTCCGACGCCGACAAGATCGCCGCCGTGCATGCCGCGATGGCCGCCGAGCCGGCAGCGATCCGCCTGCCGCGCGAGCCGCGCCGCCCCGTGCTGTCGGACGACGGCCCGCTGGTCCTGGTCGAGACCAAGAAGGACCTGTCGCAGCTGAAGCTGCCGTTCGAGGTCAG
>JANPMR010000344.1:0-1516 GCA_031427055.1 Rubrivivax sp. | reverse complement strand
AAGCCCGGCGCGGCGTTGATCTCGCAGATGCCCGAGCCCTTGTTCTCTGCCGCCTTGTAGCTCTCGGCAATATCGGGGCACAGAAAGTCGACCCCGCCGACGTCCAGCCCGATGGCGGTGACGGCGCGGATGGCCATCTCGCGGTTGTCGGGGTGGATGATGTCGGTCACGTCGGTGGCGGTGCCGCCGGTGGACAGGTTGGCGGTGCTGCGCAACAGCACCTCTTGGCCCGCCGCCGGCACGCTGTCGGGCGACAGACCCTGGCGGTTGAGCATCATGTCGGCCTGCGCGTCCATCTCCAGGCGCGTCATCACCTTCTCGTGGCCGACGCCGCGTCGCGGGTCCTGGTTGACGATCTCCACCAGCGCACGGATGCTGCGCCTGCCGTCGCCGATCACGCGCCCCGGCGTGCGCCGCGTGGCCGCGATGAGCTCGCCGTTGACGACCAGCAGGCGGTGGTCGTCGCCGCTCAGGAAGGTCTCGACGATGACGCTGCTGCTGTGCTCGGCCGCGGTGGCAAAGCCGGTGCGCACCTCGTCGGGCGTCTTCAGCCCGATGCTGATGCCGCGGCCGTGGTTGCCGTCGAAAGGCTTGGTCACCACCGGGTAGCCCAGCCGCTCGGCCGCGCGCGCGGCGCGGTCGGCGCTGCGCACCAGCTCTTGGCGCGGCACCGGCAGGCCGCAGTTGGCGAGGATCTTGTTGGTCTCTTCCTTGTCCTGCGCCAGCTCGACCGCGATGTAGCTGGTGCGGCCGGTGACGGTGGCCTGGATGCGCTGCTGAAACTTGCCGTGGCCGAGCTGGATCAGACTTTGCTCGTTGAGGCGCAGCCAGGGGATGTTGCGCTCTTCGGCGGCCTTGACCAGTGAGGCCGTCGAAGGCCCGAGCGCGCGGCGCTGCGTGTAGCGGATGAACTCGTCGCGCTTGTCGGCCCAGGCCCAGTCTTCGGGCACGCTGCCCTCGGGGCGGATCTCCGGCGGCAGCAGGCTGCACAGCAGCTGGATGGCGAGTTCGCCGGCCTCGATGCCCTGGTCGCGCTGCACGTACTCGTAGACCACGGTGTAGACGCCGCTCTGCCCGTCCACGCTGCGCGTCTTGCCGAAGCTGACGTCTTCGCCGGTGATGTTCTGCAGCTCGATGGCCACGTGCTCCATGACGTGGCCGAGCCAGGTGCCGTCGGGGTCGTTCTCGGCGCCATCGGCGTCCGGCCCGTTGTTGCCGCGCATGCGCCGGATGAAGCCACCCGGCTCGCCGTAGCTGCAGCCGTGCTGCTGCAAACCCGGCAGCGCGGCGATCAGCGCATCAACGTACGCCGCGCCCAGCTTGCCCGTGGGCCAGGCCTCGAGCGCGCCCAGGTCGAGCACCAGCTTGATGACCGGGAAGTGCGCGTACAGCGACGGGCCGACATAGACGTTGCGTTCGAGGATGCGCATGACGCAGCCCTTTCCGGAGTTCAGCTCTTGAGTTGATTCAGCGTGCCCGCATCGGCGTGCCGCGTGTGCAAATTGAAGGTGGCGCC
>JANPMR010000343.1:0-1609 GCA_031427055.1 Rubrivivax sp. | reverse complement strand
CGCCCCGTCGGCCGCCACCCACGCTTGCGCGATCTTCGGCTGCAGCGCTTGCGCGTCTGCGCTGCGGCCTTGCGCCTGCAACGAGCGCGCGAGACCCGACAAGGCCCAGCCGCTGCCGGGTTGGGACTTGAGGTCGTCGCGGAAGGTCTTCTCGGCATCGACGGCGCGGCCGGCGCGCAGTTGCAGATCGCCCAGGGCCAGCCGCGCGCCGGCGGCCAGTGTTGGCGGCTCGTTGTCGTCGGCGCGGCGCGATGCGGTCACGGCCTGGGTCTGCGCCGTCAGGGCTTCGTCTGCGCGGCCCTCGGCCATGGCGATCTCTGCGCGCAGGCGCGCCGTGGCGGCTTGCGCCATTTCGCGCAGCACGCGGTCGAATCCCTTGGGCTTGGCGTAGGCCTTGGCGATGGCTGCGGCGCCGGCCTCGGCGCGTGCCAGGGCCGCGCGGGCCTCGGCCGGGCGCGCGCTGCGTGCATAGGCCACGCCGCGCGCGTGCTCGCCCAGGGCCGCGGCCATGCCTTTGTCGCCGGCTGGCAAGGGTTCGGCCAGCAGGGCGTCCCAACGCTCCAGGCGCAGCAGCGCCAGCACGGGCAGGCTGCGCCGGTACTCGGCGTAGGCGTGCTGACCCTTGGCGGCGCGCTCGGCCATGCCGCGTGCCGCAGCCAACGCGGCGTCGCCGCGGCCTTCCATCAGCGCGGCAAACCACAGGAAGTGTTGATCGTGGTTGCGCCAGTCCTTGCTGATGCTGAAACCTTGCGCCTTCTGGGTGTCGAACAGCGCCTGTTCGGCCGTCAGCGACTGCTCGTTGACCTTGCCCGCATCGCTGTAGCGCCCGACGCGGATGTAGATGTGCGAGGGCATGTGCACCAGGTGCGGCGAGGCCGGCGCCAGCGCGCCCAGGCGGTCGGCGGCGGCCACCGCGCGCGTGGCCGTGGTCGCAGAGTCGGCGGCGTGGACCAGGTAGTGATTCAGGCCGGTGTGCTGCGGCTGGCTTAGCAGCGCGCGCTCGAGCATGGCCGTCACCTCACCGATGCGGCCGCCGGGCTGGCCGGTCTTGTCATCCCACCAGTCGCCACGCGTGGCGATCATTTCGGCTTCGGCGTAGAGCGACAAGATTTCGGCGTCGCCCGGCGCCGCGTCGGCCAGTTGCCGCAGGCGCGCAGCGTAGGCCACGTCCAGCGGGTGCGGCGGCTCGCTGTCGTCGTCGTCATCGCCGCCCTGGCCCCTGGGGCCGCAGACCGCAGCGGTCAGTGGCGCGGTCTCGCGCGCCTGGCTGGCATGGCCGTAGCGCAGGGCCAGTGCGTCGATGAGCGCGCGCTCGCGCGGCGTGGCGGTGGCGGCGTGGCGCAGGGCGTGATCGACGTAGCGAGCTGCCTCGGCGGCGCCATCGCGGCCGTGGTCGTTGATGTTGGGTCCGAGCTGCCAGGCCACACCCCAGGCGCACATCGCGCAGCTCGGGTCCTGCGCCAACGCGGCCTTGAACATGCGCACCGCCTCGGTCTCGTTGAAGGCGTAGGCCTGCAGCACGCCCTGCGTGAACCAGCGCTGCGCCTCGGGTGAGCGCGTGGTGACGGGCGATTGCAATTCGCCGAAGCCGGGCAGGGCCGGTGCGCGT
>JANPMR010000342.1:0-4838 GCA_031427055.1 Rubrivivax sp. | reverse complement strand
CACGCGGTGATAAACTGCGGCCCGCACGTGGGGGGGTAGCTCAGCTGGGAGAGCGTCGCGTTCGCAATGCGAAGGTCGGGAGTTCGATCCTCCTCCTCTCCACCACGGCTAACGGGGCCTGCTCAGTGAGCAGGCCCTTGCTGTTTTGGGTGCAAGCCGAAGTTTTGGTCCCGCAAGTCAACCTCGACAGGTCCAACATGAGTGATGTCCTCGCTGCCTATCGCGACGTTTCGAACAACTGGAACCAGATACAGGCGAGCCGGGTCTGCGGTTGTTGCAGCTGCTTGCAGATCTTTCCGCCCGACGAGATCGTCGCCTGGACGGGCCTGGACATGAACAACTACAACGACCTGACCGCCATCACCAACCAGACGGCGCTGTGCCCGCGTTGCGGCAGCGAGGCAGTGATCGGCGACAAGTCGGGCTTCCCCATCAACACCGCGTTTCTGGGGCGCATGAACGAGGCCTGGTTTCAGCGCACCGTCATTCGCAAGCCCGCACCCAAGAAGTAGGCGGCGGGTCGGCCCCGACTCGTGGGGCCAGGTACGGCCCGGCGCAAAGCGCGCACTGGGCGCACTGGGCGCACTGGGCGCGCGCAAAGCAAAAAGCCACCCGTTGGGGTGGCTTTCGCTTTGGCGCCAGACCTTGGGTCTGGCGGCTGTTTTCTTGGTTGCGGGGGCAAGATTTGAACTTGCGACCTTTGGGTTATGAGCCCAACGAGCTACCAGGCTGCTCCACCCCGCGACTGAGCCTCGCAGTATATCCCAAAGTGGCGGCACTTCATGGGCGCCGTCCGCGAAACGTCTCAATTCGCCCCTGAGGCCGACTTGGCAGCCTGTTCTTGCGGCAAGAAGCTGACCACCACGGCCGTCAGCAACGCGAACGCGGCCAAGCCGAGAAAGAGCGTGCCGAAGCCCACGGCCTTGACGGCCGGGCCGAGCGCCCAGACGGCGACTGAACTGATGCCCACCGACACCGTCAGGCGCATGCCGGCCACGCGTGAGCGCATGCGGTCGTCCACGTAGCGCACGATCACCGCATCGGTGAAGGGAATGGCGCCAAAGACCATGACCATCACGCCCAGCAAAGCGCCATAGAGCCACCAGCCCTGCGCCATCGACGCAGCCACCAGCAACGGCACCTGGCACAGCAAAATGGTGAGCTGCAGCCGCCTGATCGGCATGCGGTCGATCAGGCGCCCCACCACCACTTGCGCCAGCGATGCCACGGCGTACACCGCCGCCAGCAGCAGGCCCAGCGCACCGGGGTCCTGCACCACGCCGCGCAGGCGCTCGGCCAGCAGTTGTCCGTTGCCATTGGTGGTCATGTTGAAGACGATGCCGCCCGTGGCCGAGGCCACTGTCATGACCCCGAACACACGCGCCAACTGTGCCGACGTCAGCGGCGACGTCGCCTTGCTGACGCGTCGGGATGGCGGCTCGGCCTCGTGCGGAACCAGCCTGGCAAAGACCCACGCCAGGCCCAGGCACAGCACACCCGGAACCATGAAGGCCACACGCCAGCCGAACCACTTCACCAACAGGCCCGTCACCAGCGCGGCAGCAGCAATACCGAGGTTGCCCGCCAGCCCATTGACGCCGATCACCGCACCGGGCCGCGCGGCCCCCAGAACCAGCAACGGAATGCCCCCCGGGTGGTAGATGGACGAAAACAGGCCCAGCAGGGTCAGTGCCGCCGCCAGCTGCCAGGCGTTGGCCGTCAAAGACGCCAGCAGGGCCGACAGCCCCATGCCGATGAAGAACACCAGCATCATCTGGCGCCGACCCCAGAGATCGCCCAGACGCCCGGCCGGCAACGAACCCAGGCCGAACAGGACGAAGGCCCCGGCGCCATAGGGCATGAGGTCTTCCCAGTGCGCAAAGCCGAACTCGACCGCGATGGTGGACACCGCGGTGGCAAAGATCAGCAGAAACAGGTGGTCGACCGCGTGTGCCAGGTTGAGCATCAGCACCACGGCGCGCGAATGGGTGTTCATCTGACGAGCTTAGCCCAGCGGTCGACCCGCCGCGCGCGGGCCGCCAGGCAGCGCGGCTGCCTCGATCGCAGACCGCGTTGAGGTACCGTCACCGCTGCCGAAGCCACCAAGCCGCGAAGCCGCCTGAGGGCGGCGGTCGCAAGGCGTCAAGACCCACCGTCCCATGCTCCACATCCACTTCTCGAACCGCTACGAGGTGCTCGCCGATCAGCTGATGGGCCGGCTGGCCGCGCCGGGCCGCGGCGCCTTCGCGGCCGACCAGGTGATCGTGCCCAGCGCCGCGGTGCGCCGGGCCGTGACACTGGCCATCGCCCGCGCACACGGCGTCTGCGCCAACGTGGAGTTTGCGTACCTCGCGCCCTGGCTGTGGCGGCAGATGGCCGCGTTGATCCCGGGCGTGGCGCCGCAGTCGCCGTTCGCACCCGACGTGCTGACGTGGCGCGTCTACGCGGCGCTGCGCGATGAGGGCTTCGTGGCAGGCCATCCACGCCTGGACGCGTACGTCCGCGGCGCCGACGCGGTGATGCGCTTTGAGTTGGCCGGCCGCATCGCCATGCTGCTGGATCAGTACCTCACCTACCGCCCCGACTGGCTTGCCGCCTGGCGCCTGGGCCGCGCGGCCGAAGTCGGCGCCGATGCTGACACCGAGCGCGCCGACGAGCGCTGGCAGGCCGCGATCTGGCAACGGCTCGTCGCGGCAACCGACGCGCCCGACAGGGACGCCGGCGCCGCGTTCTTGACCGCCCTCAAGTCCACCAGCTCAGCACAGGCACGGCTCGCCGGCCTGCCCTCATCGGCGCATGTCTTTGCACTGCCCACCATGCCCGCATCGCAGATCGCCTGGCTGCAACAGATGGGCCTGCTGCTCGAACTCCACGTCTATGTCCTCAACCCGTGCCAGGAGTACTGGTTCGAGCTGATCGACCGGCGCCGCCTGAGCCATCTTGCGCTGCGTGGGCGCGAGCAGCATCAGGAGGAAGGCAATCGGCTGCTGGCAGCCTGGGGCAAACAAACCCAGGCGCATGTCGATGGACTGGTCGACAGCGCGGGCGCTGGCACCACCGATGACGGCGACTATCGGCGCCACGACATCGACACGCTGCTGGCCCGGCTGCAAAACGCCATCCTCGATCTCACCGAACTCGCCCCGGCGTCGATCACGCTGGCCGAGGCCGACCGCAGCCTCGAGATCCACGTCTGCCACTCTTTGACGCGCGAGCTCGAGGTGCTGCAAGACCACCTCTTGGGACTGATCGCCAGCGGCGCCGTGCTGCACCCCTCGCAAGTGCTGGTGGTGACGCCGGACCTCGAAGCCGCGGCGCCGCTGATCGAGGCCGTGTTCGGCACGGTGCCGCGCGACCGCCACATCCCGTACGCCATTTCGGGCCGGGCGCGCAGCACGGTCAACATGCCGGCGCGCGCCTTGCTCGCGCTGCTGTCGGTGGCCACGTCGCGCTTCAACGTCAGCGATGTCTTCGGCGTGCTGCAGCAAGACTTGGTGGCGCGCCACTTCGGTCTGGACGACGACGCGTTGCAGCGCGTGCACGGCTGGCTGCGCGCGTCAGGCGTCCGGTGGGCACTGGATGGCCCGCACCGCGCCGGCTTTGGTGTGCCGGGCACCACCGGCCACACCTGGGCCGACGGCCTGGACCGCTTGTTCCTGGGCTATGCACTGCCCACCGAGACCCCGGATCCCTTCGTCCATCTGCTGCCGGCCGGCAACGCCGAGGGTGCTGACGCGCTGGCACTGGGCGCCCTGCAGCAGTTTGTCGACCGCCTGCGGGCCTTGCAGTCCGCAGTCGCCGTCCCGCGCTCGCCGCTGGCCTGGCGGCACTTGTTGCTCGAAGTAGTCGAGACCTTCATGTCCCCGATCGACGACGAGCTCGACGATCAACGCGAGTTGCTGGCAGCAATCGGCGCGCTGTGCGACACCCTGCAGCGCAGCGGCCTTGACGACGCCGACGCGCCGGCGCTGCCAATGTCGGTGCTGCGCAGCGCGCTCGAGCAGCAGCTCGATGACCCGGCGCGCGGCGGCGTGCCCACGGGCGGCGTCACGTTTTCGTCGATGAGCAGCCTGCGCGGCCTGCCCTTCGGCGTCGTCTGCGTCATCGGACTGAACGACGGCGCCTTTCCCACCACGCAGCGGCCGCCGGAGTTCGATCTGATGGCGCTGCGGCCGCGGCGCGGCGACCGTCAGCGGCGCAGCGACGAGCGCAACCTGTTCCTTGATCTGCTGCTCGCGGCCGGCCACAGCCTGTACCTCAGCCACACCGGCCGCAGCGTGCGCGACAACGCCCCGCTGCCGCCGTCAGTGCTGATCGCGGAGCTGCTGGACGTGCTGGTGCCGGCCATTGCCGACGATGCCGCGTCACCACAGTCTCTGACACGCGCACGCCAGCGGCTGGTGGTCGAGCACCCACTGCAGCCTTTCGGCCTTCAGGGCTTCACCATCGATGGCGATCCGCGCCTGCGCAGCTTCAATCGCGAGCTCGGCGATGCCCTGCGAAAGAGCCTGCAGGCCGACCCGGCGCCGGCCGTCGGGCCTGCGCCGGTCGGCGCCAACGTCGACGCCCTTGTCGACGCCGATGAGGGCGACGACGATGACGACCGATCCGACACGGCGCTCCCCCTGTTTTTTACCGGCCCGCTGGCAGCGCCCGGGCGCGAATGGCGCGAGGTCAGCGTTGCGCAACTCGTCGAATTCTTTGGCAACCCGTGCCGGTACTTGCTGAGGCGTCGGATGGGCATCGATCTCGGCCGCAGCGCCGACGAATTGCAGGACGATGAACCCTTTCTCCCCGACTGGCCCGGGCGCACGGCACTGGCCGCCCGCCTGCTCGGG
>JANPMR010000341.1:0-11487 GCA_031427055.1 Rubrivivax sp. | reverse complement strand
TGCGTGAAGACCTTCGACGCGCCGGCCTGCGTCATCGTCAAGCACGCCAACCCCTGCGGCGTGGCGGTGGCCGCGAGCCTGGTCGAGGCCTATGCCAAGGCCTGGCAGACCGATCCGACCTCGGCCTTCGGCGGCATCCTGGCTTTCAACCGGCCGCTCGACGAAGCCACGGCACGCCTGATCGGCGAGAACAAGCAGTTCGTCGAAGTGATGATCGCGCCGCAGGTCACGCCTGAAGCGCGCGCGCTGCTGGCGCCCAAGCAGAACATGCGCTTGCTCGAGGTGCTGCTGGGCACGCAGGCCAATGTGCTGGACTTCAAGCGCGTGGGCGGTGGCATGTTGCTGCAATCGCCCGACACCAAGAACGTGATCCCTGGCGAGCTGCGCGTGGTGACGCGCAAGGCGCCGACGCCGACCCAGATGGACGACCTGCTCTTCGCCTGGAAGGTGGCCAAGTTCGTGAAGAGCAACGCCATCGTCTTCTGCGCCAACGGCATGACGCTGGGCGTGGGCGCGGGCCAGATGAGCCGCATCGACAGCGCCCGCATCGCGCGCATCAAGGCCGGCAACGCGGGCCTGTCACTGGCGGGCTCGGCGGTGGCCAGCGACGCCTTCTTTCCTTTCCGCGACGGCCTGGACGTGGTCATCGACGAAGGCGCAGCCTGCGTCATCCAGCCCGGCGGCAGCCTGCGCGACGAAGAGGTCATCGCGGCGGCCGACGAGCGCGGCATCGCGATGGTGTTTACCGGGACGCGGCACTTCAGGCACTGAGGCCGGGCCGGTGCCGAGGCCGCTGCTTGGATCAGGGCGGGATCGACGGGTATTGAATTTGCCGCTCGCTATGCGGGAATTTCAAGTCAAAATGCCGCATGCTTGACCGGCCTGCACTCGAATCACGTGTCCGAACCGCGCTGTCGCGCAGCCCGGCAGTGGCACTCGTCGGGCCGCGCCAGGTGGGCAAGACCACACTCGCCCGCCGGCTGCTGGGGCCGGGGTCGGCGCAGTGGTTCGACCTTGAAGACCCGCAGGCCGCGGCCGCGCTGGCGGCACCGCTGACGGCCTTGCAGGGCCTGCGTGGTTTGGTCGTCATCGACGAAGTCCAGCATGCGCCCGAGCTGTTCAAGGTGCTGCGCGTGCTGGTCGACCGGAGCGACAACGCGGCGCGTTTCCTGCTGCTCGGCAGTGCGTCGCCGGCCCTGCTGCGCCAGAGCAGCGAGTCGCTGGCGGGTCGCATCGAGGTCATCGAAGCAGGCGGCTTCACCCTGGACGAGACCGGGCCTGATCAGGCCGCGGCGCTGTGGTGGCGTGGCGGCTTTCCGCGCTCGTTCATCGCGCCGTCTGACGACGACAGCCGGGTCTGGCGTCGCGAGTTCATTCGCACGACCGTGGAGCGTGATCTGCCGCAGCTGGGCATGAACGTCGCCGCCCCGGCGATCTACCGCTTCTGGGCCATGCTGGCGCACTTTCACGGCCAGATCTGGAGCGCGGCCGATCCGGCGCGCTCGCTCGGCGTCAACGAAAGCACCGTGCGCCGTTATCTCGACTGGCTGACCCAGGCCTATCTGGTGCGGCAGCTGCAGCCCTGGCACGCCAACCTGGGCAAGCGCCAGGTCAAGGCGCCCAAGATCTACCTGCGCGACACCGGGCTGCTGCACGAGCTGCTGGGCATTGCCGACCCGCAGGCGCTGCACCTGCATCCCAAGAGCGGCGCCTCGTGGGAAGGCTTTGCGCTGGACCAGGTCTTGCGCATCGCGCGGCCCGACGAGGCCTACTTCTGGGCCACGCACGCGGGGGCCGAGCTCGACCTGTTGATGTTCAAGGATGGCCGGCGCGTGGGCGTGGAATTCAAGCGCGCGGATGCGCCAACGATGACGCTGTCCATGCGCATCGCCATGCAGGATCTGGCGCTCGACGTGCTCTACGTCGTGTACCCCGGCACGCGACGCTATGCGCTGGCGCCGGGTGCCGAGGCAGTGCCGCTGCGCAGCTTGCTGCCAACCGCCCGAAGCCCGATGCCAAGCCGGTAGCATCGGCGACATGTCGCTTGCCGACCTCATGGGCCTGGTGCTGGCCTTCATCGCGCGCCTGGTGACGGGCACGCAGGGCCATTGGAAGGGCGCGCCGCCCAAGGCCGAGCAGCGCATCTACTTCGCCAACCACCAGAGCCACCTCGACTGGGTGCTGATCTGGGCGGCGCTGCCGCGCGACCTGCGCCAGCACACGCGGCCGATCGCGGCGCGCGACTACTGGACCAGCTCGCCCTTCAAGCAGTGGCTCACCACCGAGGTCTTCCACGCCGTGTACGTGAGCCGTACACGCACGGATGAGCAAGACCCGCTGGAGCCGTTGGCCGAGGCCTTGCGCCGTGGCGACTCGCTGGTGATGTTTCCTGAAGGCACGCGCAGCAACAAGGGCGAGCCGCAGGCCTTCAAGAGCGGGCTCTTTCACCTTGCCGAGCAGTTTCCGGGTGTGCAGCTGATACCGGCCTGGATCGACAACGTGCAGCGCGTCATGCCCAAGGGCGAAGTCGTTCCGGTGCCGGTGCTGTGCACCGTGACCTTCGGTGCGCCGGTCATGCCGATGCCGGGCGAAGACAAGCGCGACTTTCTGGCGCGTGCCCGCCAGGCGGTGGTTGATCTGCGACCGAATTTTCAATGAGCGCCGCACGGCCGTTCCGAAGACGCTCGCTCCCCCTCGGGGGGGCGGCGCGCAGCGCCAAGGGGGCCAGATGAGCTCGCTCAAGTCGCTCACCGTCGACCAGCAGGTGGGGCTGCTGTTCGTGCTGCTCTTCGGTGCCTTGCTGCTGGCCACCGCGGCGGTGGTGATGTTGTCGCTGCACTGGGCCGACGACGAGCGCGCCGAGCGTGCCGAGCGCGCCCTGGGCCTGCAGCGCGACCTGCGCGCGGTAGGGGTCGGCGCGGTGGTGTTCTGGCTGGCCTGGGTGTCGGGGCCGGTGGGCGCAACGCTGGCCTTCGGCGCCATCTCGTTCCTGGCGCTGCGCGAGTTCATCACCCTTGTGCACACGCGCCGCGGCGACCACCGCAGCCTGATCCTGGCCTTCTTCGTCGCGCTGCCGCTGCAGTACCTGCTGGTGGGCACGCGCTCCTTCGATCTCTTCACGGTGTTCGTGCCGGTGTACGTGTTCGTGGCCCTGCCGGTGGTCAGCGCGCTGGCCGGTGACCCGCATCGCTTTCTCGAGCGCAACGCCAAGATCCAGTGGGGCATCATGGTCTGCGTCTACGGCCTGAGCCACGCGCCGGCGCTGCTGCTGTTGCAGTTTCCCGGCTACCAGGGCCGCGGCGCCTTTCTGGTGTTCTTCCTGGTGGTGGTGGCGGCCGTGGCGCAACTGGCGCAAGAGGCCGCCAGCCGCTGGCTGCGCCGCCGCCCCGTGGCGCGCCACATCGACCGCTCTTTCTCGTACCGCGCCTGGGCCATCGGCGCCGTGGTGGCCGGCTTCGTGGGCGCCGCGCTGTACTGGATCACGCCCTTCAAGGCGCCGCAGGCGCTGGCCATGGGCTTTATCGCCGGCGGTGCAGGCACCTTCGGCGAGTTCGTGATGAAGGCGCTGAAGCGGGACGCCGGCGTGCGCCACTGGGGCAACCGCAGCTCGGTCACTGGCGCCGTGGGCCTGCTCGACCGCGTGGCGCCACTGTGCTTTGCGGCGCCGGTCTTCTTCCACTCCGTGCGCTGGTACTTCCAGTTGAAATCCTGATGTTGATCCTCGGCATCGACCCCGGCCTGCAGCGCACCGGCTTCGGCCTCGTGCAGGCCGACGGCCCGCGGCTGAGCTATGTCGCCAGCGGCACCATCAGCACGCTCGAGGCCCCGCGTGGCGACCTGCCGCTGCGCCTGAAAATCATCTTCGAGGGCGTGCGCGAGGTGGTGCAGCGCTACACCCCGGACTGTGCCTGCGCCGAGATCGTTTTCGTCAACGTCAACCCGCAAAGCACGCTGCTGCTGGGCCAGGCGCGCGGCGCGGCGCTGGCGGCGCTGGTGTCGGGCGGCCTGCCGGTGGCCGAGTACACCGCGCTGCAGATGAAGAAAGCCGTCGTCGGCCACGGCCTGGCCAGCAAGGCGCAGGTGCAGGAGATGGTGATGCGCCTGCTCAAGCTGCCCGGCCTGCCGGGCAAAGACGCCGCCGACGCGCTGGGTCTGGCCATCAGCCATGCCCATGCGGGCGCCTCGATGGCTGCGCTGGCGGCGGCCTCGCCGCTGCAACGCCGGCAACATGCGCAGTACCGCAAGGGCCGCGCCTACTGAATCCCTTTGACACCCGGAGATCGACATGACTTCACCCGTGACCACGCAATGGATCGACATCGCCCCCGGCTTCGCCGGCTACCTGGCCTTGCCCCCCGGCGGGCGCGGGCCGGGGCTCGTGCTGTGGCAAGAGATCTTCGGCGTCAACGAACACATCCGCGCCGTCGCCGAGCAGTACGCGCTGGACGGCTTCGTGGTGCTGGCGCCTGACACCTTCTGGCGCCAGGCGCCGCGCGTCGAACTGGGCTACGTGGGCGCCGACCGCGAGCGTGCCGGCGCACTGATGGGCGCCTACACCGCCGCCGACGCACAGGCCGACATCGACGCCGCCGTGCAGGCCTTGCGCGCGCGCCCCGAACGCGTTGGCGGCATCGGCAGCTTCGGCTACTGCATGGGCGGCCGGCTGGCCTACCTGACCGCAGCCACGGCCGGCGTGGACGCCGCGGTGGCGTTCTACGGCGGCGGCATCCACGCGCAGCTGGATCGCGTGCCGGCCATCACCTGCCCGATCCAGTTTCACTACGCCGAGCGCGACGATCACATCCCGCTCGACGCCGTCGAGCGCGTGCGCGCTGCCTTCGTGGGCAAGTCGGCCGAGGTGCACGTGTATCCCGGCGCGATGCACGGCTTCAACTGCTGGGCGCGCGCCAGTTACCACGCGGGCAGCGCGGCGCTGGCGCATGGGCGTGCGCTGGCCTTTCTGGCGCAGGCCCTGCCCCGCACGTGACGTGACCTGACGCGCCGCACCGCCGTGTCGGATGATGGAGCCATGACCGACCTGCCCGACCCTTCGGCCGGCGACGTGCTGCCGCAGATGACCTGGGGCCCGCTGTTGCTGCTGCACCCACTGCCGCACTTCGTCTACGACCCCGGCAGCCTGCGCCTGCTGGGCGCCAATGAGCCGGCCTTGCAGCGCTACGGCTACACGCAAGATGAGTTTGTAAGACTCAACCGTGCCGAACTGCTGGCACCCGCCGAACTGCCGGCCCTGCGGGCCTTCCTGGATGGCCTGCCCGCCACCGCACAAGTCCGGCCGCAACGGGTGTGGCGCGAACGCACGCGAGACGGCCGCATCCTGTATGCCGACGTGCGCGGCATGCAGGTGCTTTTCGAGGGCCGACCTGCGCGTCTGGCCGCGGTGGTGGACGCCGGCGCCAAGGCGCAACTGGCGGCCGACGCCGAGCAGGCGCGCGACCTGCTCGTCACCGCCGGTCGCCTGGGCCAGCTGGGCGGCTGGTCGATCGACCTGCGCACCGGCCGCATGGACTGGTCTGACGTGGTGTGTGACCTGCACGAATTGCCCCGCGGCACCGAGCGCTCGCTGGCCACTGCGCTCGACTTCTACCCCGGCCAGGCCGGCGTGGCGCTGCAGGCAGCGGTCGACCAGTGCCGCTTGCAAGGCACGTCCTTCGACATCGAACTGCCCTTCGTCGGCGCGCGCGGCACGCAGCGCTGGGTGCGCGTGGTGGGCGCTGCGGTGCGCGATGACGCTGGCAGTGTGCTGCGCGTCGACGGCGCGCAGCAGGACATCACCGCGCGCAAGCGCACGGGCTTGGCGCTGGAAGAGTCCCGCCAGCGTTTTGGGGCGCTGCTGGCGGCCATCCCCGACCTGTGGATGGTGATCGACGCCAAGGGCCGCTACGCCGAGGTCAGCGACCGGCATCACCCGGCCTTGTCGAGCCCGTGGGACGAAAAGCTCGGACGCTCTTTGGTCGAGACCATCGACGCCGATCTGGTGGAACCGATCACGCGGCTGATGGCCCTCGCGCACCACAGCGGCCAGCCGCAGAGCCATCACTACGAGATGACGGTGCGCGACGGCCCGCGCCGATCACTCGAGGCGCGCTACGTGGCGCTGGACGGCGGCCGCACGATGCTGCTGATCCGCGACGTCACCGAGCAGGTGCTGCTCGAGCAGCGCTTCGAGCTCATGGCGCAGGCCGCGCCCGTGGGCATCTTCATGACCGATGCCGCAGGCGATTGCAGCTACACCAACGCCGAGTGGCAACGGCTGTTCGGGCTCTCGCTGGCGGCCAGCCTGGGCACGGGCTGGACCGCTGCGGTCCACCCGGACGACCGCGCCCGTGTGCAGGCCGCCTGGCAAGAGTCTGCACGCGACGTGCGGCCCTTCGAGGCCGAGTTTCGTGTCCATGGGCCCCACGGCGTCGAGCGCCGCGTGGCCGCGCGATCAAGTCCCATCGTGCAGGCCGACACTCGCTTGGGCGGCCATGTCGGCACGGTTGTCGACGTCACGCAGGCGCGTGAACTCGAAGCCGCGCGACAGGCGCAGGCGCTGGCCGAAGCGACGGGCCGGCAGCAGGCCGCCTTCATGTCGCGGGTAAGCCACGAGCTGCGCACGCCGCTGAATGCCATCCTCGGCTTTGGCCAGCTGTTGCAGCACGGCGCCGGGGTGCCCGGCGCGCGCGCGCAACACAATGTCGGCCACGTCGTCACCGCCGGGCGCCACATGCTGGCGCTGGTGGACGACCTGCTCGAGCTTCAGCGGCTGGAGCAAGGCGCGCTGCAGCCGCAGCCGGTGCCCTTGGATCTGGCGTCCTTGCTCGCCGCCTGTGCCGACCTCTTGCGTCCAGCTGCGGCGCAAGCCGGCGTCACGGTCGAGGTGGATGCCGCCGCCGGGCTTCTCATCGTCAGCGACGAGCGCTGCCTGCGCCAGATCATGCTCAACCTGGGGTCGAACGCGATCAAGTACGCGGGCCGCGGCGCGCACGTCACCCTGCGTGCCCGGGCCGACGACGGCGCCGCCGTGCTCAGCGTGGTCGACAACGGGCGCGGCATGTCGCCCGATCAGGTGCAGCGCCTGTTCAAGCCCTTCGAGCGTCTGGGCCAGGAGGCCTCGGGCCAGCCGGGCAGCGGCCTCGGGCTGGTCATCACGCGCCAGATTGCGCTGCTGCTGGGTGCCGAGGTGCACATCGCCAGTCAGCTTGGCGTCGGCACGGTGGCCACCCTGCGCTTCGTCGAGGCCGCCTGACGCAGGGCGCGCGGTGCATGAAAAAGCGCCCCCGGGGTCACCGGGGCGCGAAGAGAGCTCGTGTCGAGCGAGTCTCAGGAGGAACGGGTGCCGGTCAGGCGTTCGTGCTGCTGCCCTGCGCCAGCTGGGGCGCTGCGGTGTCCAGCATCGCCAGCGTGTTGACGCCAGCCAGCGTGCCCAGGGTCAGCAGGGCGGCCAGCGCGACCGAGGCCAGGCGGGTGTTGATCGGGGTGGATTGGGGGATGGACTGTGTGGTGTTGTTGGCGATGGTCATGATGGGCTCCGGTGCGTGGCGGGTGGGGATTCGATGGTGTGACTGTAGGCAGCCGTGGTGAGCCCGGCCAGCGCGATCCGACGTGCGGCCGGGGTGGCGCGATGAACTGCGGCCGGCGCCGACGAAAGGCCGCGGCGGCGACTCGCACCACAATGCCTGGCATGCGAATAGTGATCGCCGTGACCCTGCTGACGGCCCTGTGCGGAGCCGGTGCGAGTGCGCCCGCGCGGGCTGCCGACATCGTGTCCGCTGCGGGCCGGCCGCGCATCGGCCTCGTGCTGGGCGGCGGCGGCGCGCGCGGCGCGGCGCACATCGGCGTGCTCGAGGTGCTCGAGCGCCTGCGCGTGCCGGTGGACTGCGTGGCCGGCACCAGCATGGGCGCACTGGTGGCCGGCGCCTGGGCCGCAGGCCTGTCGCCGGCGCAGATGCGCGAGCAGCTTGCCGCTGCCGACTGGGCCGACATGTTTCTCGACAACCCCGGCTATGTCGAGCTCAGCCTGCGCAGCAAGAGCCTGGCGCGGCGCTTCCTGCCCGGCAGCGAAACCGGCATCCAGAACGGCGGCGCGGTCACACCGCCCGGCGTCGTCTCGGGCCAGAAGATCAAGCTCTTCCTGAACCACCTGGTGCGCGCCGACACCGGCGAGCCCGTGATCGAGCGGCTGCCGCTGCCGCTGTCGATCATCGCCACCGACATCGGCAACGGCGAGCGCGTGGTCTACCGCGACGGCAGCCTGACACAGGCGATGCGCGCCAGCATGTCGGTGCCCGGCCTGATGGCGCCGCTGGAGTACCGCTCGCGCAAGCTGGTCGATGGCGGCCTGGTCGACAACGTGCCCATCCGCGAGGTGCGCGAGCGCTGCGGCGCCGAGGTGGTCATCGCCGTCAACGTCGGTTCGCCGCCGCTGCCGCCCGAGCAGGTCAATGGCCTGTTGAGTGTCACCGCGCAAATGGTGGTGCTGCTGACCGAGCAGAACGTCAGCGCCTCGCTGGCCACGCTGAAGCCCGGCGACGTGTACATCAAGCCCGTGATGGGCGACATCACCGCTGGTGCCTTCGACCGCCATGCCGACGCCGCCGACCGCGGCCGCGAGGCCGCCGAAGCGGCGGCCCCGCAGCTCGCGGCGCTGAGCGTGAGCCCGGCGCAATACGCCGCCTGGCGCCAGCGCATCGCCGTGCGCGAGCGCGCCATACCGCGCATCGACAGCGTGGAAATCGCCGGCCTGTCCCGCGTCAACCCTGCGGTGGTGATGCGCTACCTGGAGCAGCGCGACGGCGCGCCCATGGACACCGCCACGCTGAACCGCGACCTGCTGCGCGCCTATGGCGACGGCAGCTACGAAAGGGTGGACTACACGGTGCTGTCGCAGCAGGGCAAGAACATCTTGCGTGTCACGCCGGTGGAAAAAAGCTGGGGGCCCGACTACCTGCGCTTGGCCCTGCAACTGGACAGCAACCTCAGCCAGGGCAGCACCTACCGGCTGCGCGCCGGCTACCAGAAGACGTGGTTGAACAAGCTGGGTGGTGAGTTGCTGCTGATCGGTGAACTGGGCAGCGTCAGCGGCGTGGGCGCCGAGCTTTACCAGCCGGTGGACCCGGCACAGCGCTGGTTCGTCGACGCCCAAGCCGACTACAAGCGCGAGCGCAGCGACTACTGGCGCCACGACCAGCGGGTTGCCGAATACGTGGTGGCGCGCAGCCGCCTCGACCTGACCGCCGGCAGGAACTTCAGCCTGCTGGGCCAGCTGCGTTTCGGTTGGCGCGAGATGCACGCCAGCCAAGCGCTGGACACGGGTGTGGACTTGTTCGCCGGTGCCCCCTCGCTGGCCAGCGGGGGTTGGCTGCTGAGTCTGGACATGGACCAGCTGGACCGCCTGTACTTCCCGCGCAGCGGTTGGTCAGCGCAGGCGGCCTTCTACAGCTCAGACCGCAGTGGCTATTCGCGCGTCAGCCTGGACGGCCGCGCGGCCTGGCCGGTGGCCGACTGGGTGCTGGGCGCCCGCGCCAGCTGGACCGGTTCACCGCGCGGCAACCTGCCGCTGTACGACGCGGCCAAGCTGGGCGGTTTCCTCAACCTCACCGGCTACGCCAGCGGGCAGTTGATCGGTGACGAATCGGCCTACGCTCACATCCGCGCCGAACGCATCATCGGCCGCGCCCCGCTGGGCCTGCGCGGCGACATGCGCCTGGGCGTGGCGCTGGAGGTCGGCAAGATCGCCCAGCCCTACACGCTGCAGGTGCGCCAGGGCTGGTTGAATTCGGTGGCCCTGTACCTGGGCGGCGAAACCGCTTTCGGGCCGGTCTTCGTGGGCGTGGGCCGGGCCAGCGGTGGGTCGGTGAATGCCTATTTGGTGGTGGGCGCGCCCTGATTCAGCGTGCGGTGTTCAACCACTGTTCAGCGATGCGCACCCAGGCCGTCGCCCCCAGCGGTATCAGGTCGTCGTTGAAGTCGTAACTGGGGTTGTGCAGCATGCACGGCCCCAGGCCGTGGCCGCCTTCGCGGTGTTCGCCGTCGCCATTGCCGATGACGAAATAGCAGCCCGGTTTGGCTTGCAGGAAGAAGCTGAAATCTTCCGAACCCATGGTCGGCTCGAAGGCCTGCACATTGGCCGCGCCCACCACGTCGCTCAGCACCTGGCGGACGAATTCGGTTTCGGCCGGGTGGTTGATGGTCGGCGGGTAATAGCGTTTGAATTCGAATTCGCAGGTCGCGCCAAAGGCCGCGCAAGTGTGTTCGGACATCTCGCGCATGCGCCGCTCGATCAGGTCTAGCAGTTCATAGCTGAAGGTGCGCACGGTGCCACTCAGGGTGCAGAAATCGGGCACCACGTTCAGCGCTTCGCCGGCTTTCAACATGGTCACCGAGATCACGCCCGGCTCCAGCGGCCGGCGGTTGCGGGTGATGATGGTCTGGAAGCCGTTGATCAGTTGCGCGGCGATGGGCACCGGGTCTATGCCCAGGTGGGGCAGGGCGGCATGGCTGCCCTTGCCGCGGATGGTCACCGAGAAGTGGTTGCCCGAGGCCATCATCGCGCCCGGGTTCACACCGAAGCTGCCCACCGGCATGCCGGGCCAGTTGTGGGCGCCGAACACGGCTTCCATCGGGAACTTGTCGAATAGGCCGTCTTCGATCATCACCTTGGCGCCGCCACCGCCTTCTTCGGCCGGCTGGAAGATCAGGTAGACCGTGCCGTCGAAGTTGCGGTGCTGGCTGAGGTGCTTGGCGGCGGCCAGCAGCATGGCGGTGTGGCCGTCGTGGCCGCAAGCGTGCATCTTGCCGGGGTGCTGGCTGGCGTGGGCGAAGGTGTTGTGCTCGGTCATCGGCAGGGCGTCGATGTCGGCGCGCAGGCCCACGGCGCGGCTGCTGGTCCCGTTCTTGATGATGCCCACCACCCCGGTCTTGCCCAGGCCGCGGTGGATGGGGATGCCCCACTCGGTCAGCGCCTTGGCAATCACGTCGGCGGTGCGCTCTTCCTGAAAGCACAGTTCGGGGTGGGCGTGGATGTCGCGGCGTATGGCCTGGATGGCGGCCACGTCGGCCAGGATGGGTTCGATCAACTGCATGCGGGGCTCCGGCTGGGTGTGTCAAACCATCTTAGCCCTGCCGCCAGGGCCGGGCGCGCCTGTGGCACATTGCGTGGATGCCCATCGCTATTGCTTCCAGCACGGCCCCCACCGCCGCCAGCCACGTCGTGCGCGGCGCCTGCCCGCACGACTGCCCCGACACCTGCGCGCTGCGCATCACGGTTGAAGACGGCCGCGTCACCCGTGTGGCCGGCGACCCCGACCACCCGCCCACCCACGGCGCGCTGTGCACCAAGGTCACCCGCTACGCCGAACGCACCTACAGCCCCGAGCGCGTGCTGACGCCGCTGAAGCGCGTCGGCAAGAAGGGCGAAGGCCGCTTCGAGCCCGTGGGTTGGGACGAAGCGCTGGACGCCATCGCCGCGCGCTTGAAGCTGATCAC
>JANPMR010000340.1:0-2760 GCA_031427055.1 Rubrivivax sp. | reverse complement strand
TATTGTTATACGTGGTGTTGAAGTAGGCTGGGTCACCGAATCCTCTTCTTGTCCGCCTCCAGTGCATCCAGATACTTGAGGAACAGCAGCCAGGACGATTGCTCGGTGTAGTCCAGCTCGCTGGTGCAGCCGGCATCCTTTTGCAGGATGTCGTCGATGTTCTTGAAGGTTTGCTCGAACTTGCCCTCGCCCTGGGATACAGCCACGGCGGCGCGCGGCAATGGTGCGGAGGATAAGGGTGTGGCCGCGGGTTACCGGGCACGGGCGGCGGCTCCGCGACGGCCTGCCCGCCACAACCCTAGACTGAGGCCGCGCGCGGGTCACAGGGGGCCTCCGCGCTCGGCGCAGGCGGGGCGGCAGCGGCAACGACCAGCTACCAGTTCACGACCGCCGTGCAAACCATCAACCCAGCCGCGCCTGGCTTCCCGGCGTCGTTGACGGGGGTGACCGCAGGCGCGCCGGTCACGGGCTTGCTGACCTTCGATTCCGCGACATTGCCTTCGGCCAACCCGTTCTCTAGCAGCCCCTTCTTCGGGGCCGCCACCTACTACGTGCTGCCCGGCGCCACGATGTCGCTGGACATCGCCGGGGGCGGCTTCAATAGCTGGTCAGGCAGCTTTGCCGCCTTTGTCTGGGACGGCACCGTGCCTGGTGGAAACGACGGCGTGATCTTCGCGAACCTCGGCGGCCCCAGTCAGGCGCAATTCCAGGTCGGCAACACCGCCCTCGGAGCGGCAGCCTTTTCGAGCACCGCGCTGCCTTCGTCGCAGTCTTTCGGACCCCTGTTGGTGGACCTCGGGCTGTCGGGCAATGGCAACCGGTGGCTGACCAGTGCAGTGTTCACGGCGACGCAGCCCGTCCCCGAGCCGGCAAGCGTGGCGATGATGGCGGTCGGGCTGGCCGGGCTGCTGCTGGCCGTGCAGCGCCATGGGCGCGCAGCATCGACGACGTGAGGTGGGCTCGGCCCGCGACGGGGTGCCACATGCTGGTGCGAGCTGCCCCGATGGGCGGCCGTCGCCGGCAACCGAAAGGCGGATAATCCAATGGATTACGCTTCACGCTGATGCTCCTGAACGTTGCCGAACGGCCCGAGTACCTGCGTGCGGCTGCAAGGCCGCTGGCCGACGCCGACCGCCGCGCCATCATCGACCACCTGGCGGCGCACCCTGCCGACGGCGATCTGATCGAAGGCACCGGCGGCGTGCGCAAGCTGCGCTGGGGGCGCGACGGCCGAGGCAAGAGTGGCGGCGTGCGGGTGGTCTACTACTTCCACAGCGAGGCGATGCCGCTGTATCTGTTGACGATGTTTGCCAAGAACGAGCGGGCGAACCTGAGCAAGGCCGAGCGCAACGCGCTGGCCGGGCTGGTTGACCTGCTGGTGCAAATCTGGCTTGAAAGGTGACGTCATGGGTAAGGCATTCGAGAGCATCAAGCAGGGCCTGACCGAGGCCATCGGCGATGCCAAGGGCACGCAGGCCGGCGTGAAGGTGTGGCGGCCGGCGGCGGTGGACGTGGCCGCCGTGCGCGGTCGCCTGGGTTTCACCCAGGTGCAATTTGCGGCGCGCTTTGGCGTGTCGGTGGCGACGCTGCGGCACTGGGAGCGTGGCGACCGCAATCCGCAAGGCCCGGCGCTGGTGCTGCTGAACTTGATCGACCGCGACCCGGTGGGGGTGTTGCGGGTTTTGTCCTGATGACGTCGGCGCGCGGCGCCCCGATCAGCCGCAAGGTCGAACGAGCACGCAGGCGACGGCCTACTCCACCTCGAACCCCTGGCTCGTGAACCTCAGTGTCCGGTTGCTCTCCCTGACGGCGCCCACGACCTTGTCTGGCGCGCCCCCGGGGATGGCAATGGCCTTTGGTGTTGGCGGTTCAGTCCTCCAAGGGGTCTGTTGAAGCAACGCCGTCAACCGCCTCAAGCTGTTGCAGCAGGGCCGGCAGGCTGAGCATCACCGTCTTCCACAGGATGTCGGTGTTGACATCGAAGTACGCATGCACCAGGCGGTTGCGCATGGCCACGATGACGGGCCACTCGACGCCAGGGGCTGCGGCGCGTCCGGCGTCCGACACCCGGGCTGCGGCTTCGCCGATGATCTGCACCGCATGCAGCAGCGCCAGGCGCAACATCGTGTCGCTGTCCAACTCGTGCCGCTCGCGCCCCTGGCAAAAGCGCATCGCCGTGCGCGCCGCCTCGACCATGTGGCGCAGGCGGATCCGGTCATCGGGCGACATACTGCGGCTCGGCCGTGCGCACCACCTCGTCGCGGAAATAGCGGCTCAGGTCGCCCGCCGTGCGCAGGTCCACGCGGCGACCGCCCATCAATGCCGACAACTCGATCTCGATGCGCGCCATGTCGAACAGCGTGGTGGTGGCGTCGGGCTCAAACTCCACCAGCAGATCGACATCACTGTCGGGCCGCGCGGTGCCCTTCAACTGCGAGCCGAACAGCGACAACTTGCGGATGCGGTGGCGCCGGCAGATCGGCGCCAACTCAGCCTCTGAAACGTCAATCAGCCCCATGGTGTTCTCCTTGTCCCTTGCAGCCCGGCCTAGACCAGCAGGTCGGCACGCGCGCCGACTTCGACCTCAATGCGCCCTACCACAACCCGGTGCACGCCATCCAGAAAAGCCCGGCCCGGCACCGCGTCGCCGTCAACCTGAATGCCGCGCGTGCTACCCAGATCGTATAGCCAGACATCGTTTGGAAAGTTCGCGATGAGCGCATGGCGCCGGCTTACCGAAGCGTCGTCCAGCGCGATGTC
>JANPMR010000339.1:0-1562 GCA_031427055.1 Rubrivivax sp. | reverse complement strand
TGGCCGTGGCCGGCACCGGCCTTGTTGGCGTGGGCTGCCGGCTGGCTGGGGTGGGCGCTGCTTGGTGCCCTGGGCATGCCCTCGAGCGGCGCCCTGGCGGGCGGCTGGTGCCTGTCGATGATGGTGGCGTGGCCCTGTCGCGGCTGGCGACGCAAGCTCATCGCCGCGGCGGGATTTCCGCTGTCGGCACTTGCTCTCGGATTCGGGCTCGGGCTCGGTGCGGGCGCCGCGGCCTGGGTCTGGTTGCTGCCGCTCTTGCTGCTGCTGGCCGCCTACCCGCTGCGCGCCTGGCGCGACGCGCCGTTCTTTCCCACCGCTGTGGGCGCGCTGGAAGGGCTGAGCGCCATCACTGGCGAACCGCGCTGTGTGCTCGATGCCGGCTGCGGTCTCGGGCATGGCCTGGTCGAACTGCGGCGGCTGTGGCCGCACGCCGAGTTGCGCGGTGTCGAGTGGAGCCCGGTGCTGGCGTGGCTGGCTGCCTGGCGCGGACGCAAGCGCGGCCTGCGCGCGCAGGTGCAGCGCGGCGACATGTGGGCCTTGCCTTGGCGCGGCCACGATTTGGTGTACCTGTTCCAGCGCCCGGAGAGCATGGCGCGGGCCTGGGCACGGGCGCAGGCGGAGCTTGAACCGGGCGCCTGGTTGGTCAGCCTGGAGTTCGCCGTGCCCGGTGTCAATCCGCATGCCTGCCTGCAGGGCGACGACCGTCGAACGGTCTGGATCTACCGGCCGGTTCCTCCCATCAAGACCTCAACAGACGGCCGCACGGGCCGATAACCCACGCATGCCTCGCCCGGCTTTGGCGGGGCCTGGGCGTCAAGCGGAAAACCAGACATGTTTGTCCTGATCGGTTGGGCCATTGCGATGGTCTGCATCTTCGGTGTCTACATTGCCCACGGTGGCAACATCAGTGTCATCCTGAAGGCCTTGCCGTTCGAGATGATCACCATCTTCGGCGCGGCCATCGGCGCCTTCCTGGCCAACAACCAGATGAAGGTGGTCAAGGCCTCCTTGAAGGGCCTGGCCGGCTGCTTCAAGGGCGGCAAGTTCAGCAAGGCGCGCTACATGGAGTTGCTGGCGCTGCTCTACGACATCCTGCAAAAGGCACGCAAGGAAGGCCTGATGTCGATCGAGAAGGATGTCGAAGATCCGCACAGCTCGCCGCTGTTCCAGAAGTACCCCAAGGTCGGCAACGATCACCACGTCACCGAGTTCATCACCGACTACCTGCGCATGATGGTCTCGGGCAACCTCAACGCGCACGAGATCGAAAGCCTGATGGACAGCGAGATCGATACGCACCATCAGGAAGAACACGCCGCCGTCGCCGCAGTGCAGCGCGTTGCGGGCGGCCTGCCAGCCTTCGGCATCGTGGCGGCGGTGCTGGGCGTCGTCAACACCATGGGCTCGGTGGGCCAGCCGCTGGCAGTGCTGGGCGGCATGATCGGCTCGGCCCTGGTCGGCACCTTCCTGGGCATCTTGCTGGCCTACGCCTTTGCCGAGCCGCTGGCCGGCTTGATGGAACAGAAGATGGATGACGCCGGCAAAGAGCTGCAGTGCATCAA